>NZ_JBWJAR010000002.1:0-105098 GCF_056389225.1 Pseudarthrobacter sp. rb
ACAAACCGGCGTCCACCGCGGCAGACACCTCCATGATCTGCCCAAAACCTCATCCCCGGCCAGAGCCCGGGGCGAGGCAGCCGCAAACTTTCTCCGAACACGGCGCGCCAGCGACGCTAGACCGCTAGCCCCTGAAGCGCAGGTCGGACCCGGCTGACATCTTCCGAGGTGCTCTCAGTGGAGCCGGGCGCCAAGCTGCACCCGCGCAGGCCCTAAGCTCTCACCCAGACGGCGCGGGGCCTCCAAACGACGCGGTGGCGTCCCAGGCATCATCGGCGCCGGTACCAGAATCTTCACCGCCCTCGCTGACCTTGGCAGCAGGGCGGTCTGCACTGTTGTTGAGGCAGGCAACGCCAATGACCAGCACCGAAGCCTGCCCGTGCTGCCGAACTGGAAACTGTCCGCGTGGCCGGGCCGGCTGTTGGGTCCAGGACGCGCCGTCGAAGGACTCCGGACCGCCTCGACATGTTTGTCTTCGACGATGCTCCGGTAGGCGCCGAATTGGCGGTTCACTCATGTGGCATAGGACTTGATATTCGCGCCCCGGGGCGCTGGACACGTTGATTCTCGAAAAGACATTGCCCGGGGCTCGGACGCAGTCCGTCGAAACCGCTGACTGCGTAACGGATCCGATAGGGAACTGTGAACTCGTCGTTAATCAGCGCCTGAGGTTCACGATTCCAAGGCCATTGGCTGGACCAATTCATCGCTGTGCTCTAGACCAGCATGCGCGTAGTACCGCTTAATAGCGAACGGGCCATCCTTAACGGCTACTGGCTGGAGGTAGTTACGGCTGCTGGACGGAGCCGAATGGCAGCCGGGGATGTGGAGACTTGTTTCCTTTCCCGACGATCGGTCGAGGCTGTCTCTCATTCTGCGGCAGAGCGTTTAGCGATACCAGGCGACGATGCATCCAAGGTTGGAAGCGAGTGTCCCAGTTCACGGTGGTGGGCATCCGCTTGACAGTCCCCCTTACGGCTTTCCGGACTGGCTGCTGGGGCCGTCTGGTCGCGCCTACTGATCAGGACCTGCGCGGAGGCCTGAAGAATTACAAGCTCCACAAGGTCATTGCCGCGTCCGTGCCTCTCCCTCCTCATTCGCGAGACTACGCTCTCCACGGTGTCTTCATCACATACCATGCACCCAGGTCCGGTGACGTCAGCCTCTGAACCACCCAGACTTTTCAGGTACAGCATGAATTGTTCAGAGCTGGACTGGTTGGAGTTCATGCACTCTCCCTGAGGGTAGTTGCGCGGCATGTGCCGGCACACCCCACACTAGGCGCGGGCAACCGCGTTGCACATGAAGTTCTCCAAGAAGATCGTTCCTGGAACTTTATTTCGTCCGCAGGTACTCTGGCGCAGCCGAGGGGCTCCCAAAGGCGCATAGTTGGACGATGGCAACTTTTGATAGCCGGAGTTTTTACACCCGTGGTGACTCCTTCAGCGTTGGGGATTCACGAGAACACGTCGAGCGGGCGCTCTTGGACTTTGGGGCCACGGATGTTCTTTTCAATCAACGCGGGCGCCTCGGCGCCATCGCGTTCAGGGCCTGCGGAAGACAGTTCCGCATCCTCATCTCTTTACCGCAGCCTCATGGAATTCCCGCTGTACAAGGTGACGTCTCGGCGGTCCCTGGCCGGGAAGTTACAACAAAAGCCCTGGAACTCGTCGCGCGAAGGTTTTGGCACGCTTTCGCCTTGTCGACAGACGCCAAACTCGCAGCGGTGGCCGCCGGTGTTGCTACGCTCGAATCAGAATTTCTCGCCCATGTGGTTCTCCCGGGGAACCATACCGTGATCGAGGAACTGGAACCAGCCATCGCGTCTGCCTACCAGTCCGGACAGGGTCCCTTAATCGGCAATGCTGCTGCGCGGGGCCCCGATCAGATGTACTGATCAGGGGATGATGACACTAATGGCTTCGTGGTTTTCGAGCACGCAGCGCGCCCGGGGTAGTAGTCCCAGCTCTTTCGCCGGTCCGGGGTCATCACAGCTGGCGCGCTACACGCGAAGGCGGACAACCGGCCGTCCAAGGCGGGCTACAGGGTGACGTAGCCTTCAGGCGGGCCGTGGGGAGTGCGGGTAGTCCGGTTCCCGTTGCTGGAACTGCAGCACGTCCTGGTTCAGGATCACGCCGTCGCGGATTTCGATCGCGCGGCTGATGGTTTCGTTTCCTGCCCAGGCAGTGGGACCGGAGATCACGGTTTCCAGGAAGGGCAGCAGGGCTTCGCTGATTTCCCAACTGGAGGACTTCCAGAGGCAGGAGGGGCGGTGGCCCACCGCGTAGTAATTGATGTGGTCACCCACGGTGAACATTGGCTCACATCCACGATCAGGCTGCCGGGCCGGAAAGCGTCCAGGTCCTCGGTCCGAAGGTAGGTCAAGGGTGCGTTGGGGTTTTGCAAAGTGCAGTTGACCACCATGTCGCTTTCGGCCAAGAACGGAGCCAACAGGACCCGCCCGCGTTCGGTGATGACCTCGCTGAGGAACGGCGCTTTGGGGTCGTGATCGAACTGGACAATCCGCACCGAATAGATGGGCGAACCCACGGCCGCCACCCCGCGGTTGGTCAGGACTTGGACGTCATGAATGCCGTGGGCGTTGAGGGCGGTGATGGCACCCCGTGCGGTCGCGCCGAAGCCTATGACGACGGCGCTGAGTCTCGGGCCGTAGTCTCCGGTGGAGCCGGTCAGGGCCGGGGAGTGAAGCACGGAGCAGTAGCCGGCCAGTTCGTTGTTTTTGTGGAACACGTGCAGCCCGAATCCGCCGTCGCTGGCCCAGTGGTTCATCGCCTCGAAGGCGATCAGCGTGAGCTTCTTATCGGTTGCCATCTGGGTGATGGCGCGGTCCTGGACGCAGTGCGGCCAACCCCAAAGGACCTGCCCGTCGCGGAGCTCCGCGGAGGACGATGTCTGCTTCCGCCAGCAGTCGTGCGCGGGACGACCCGTCCGACGAGTGGCGCCAGATGGGAGTCCGAGACGCCGAAACGCTCGCCGTAGCCTTCCTCAAAAATGAGGTGCTGCCGGATATCGGGGGCGATGAGATTCAAATGCAGGGGGTGTATGGGAAGGCGCCGCTCATCGGGTTTCCGGGTGCTGGAGAAGATGCCGAGGGTCAGGTGCTCGCTCATACCGGTCACTTCTTTTCCGGCTTGTCGACTTGGCTGCTAGGCCCTTGTCTGCTGAGCTGGGGGTGCCGCGGCGGCCTTCTTGTCGGCTCGTTTCTCCTTGATGGTCTTGGCGGATTTCTTGGCTGCGGTTTGGCGGGGGGATTTGTCAGCCACGAGCCTACGCCAAGGCCTACAGCTTAGAAGCCGAACGGCAATCCTGCTACCCGGACTTCATCGAGTACTACAATCAGCGCAGGCCCCACACCGCACTCAAAGGCGCCTCCCCCGCCAGTCGTGTCACCAACCAACCGGGTTAGTACAGCTAGACGGTGGATTCCAAACCAGAAACGTAAGTGGCAATAGTCACTCAATTGTTCGTTCCTGGCGTGCGCCTGCTCAACTGGCCCGAGCATGTCCGAAATGTGTCTACCCCGGCCCGTCAGGAAGTTCTCCGCCCTGGCGCGCAAATATGCCGGTACATGGTTGATGGGCCCCATTCGGTGAACGAAGTGAGGATGGACTTCTCGTTCCGTGTTGGTCTCTTCGGCTCGGGTGAAAGTAACTCTGCCGACTTCATCCTCAGCAACTACATCGAGAATGTACGTGCTTCGGCAGGGAACGTCGTTTCTGCGCTGGCGATCAGAGGGCCGTATATCTACGTTCCCCAAATGTAGAGGAGCTCCTGCCGAAACAGCGACTCGCCGACGTCGAGAAGCGCCCTTAGATGCTTGCC
This sequence comes from Pseudarthrobacter sp. rb, assembly GCF_056389225.1. Lineage (NCBI taxonomy): Bacteria > Bacillati > Actinomycetota > Actinomycetes > Micrococcales > Micrococcaceae > Pseudarthrobacter > Pseudarthrobacter sp. rb. The sequence continues at coordinate 3,844 of NZ_JBWJAR010000002.1, forward strand.
GCCTGACGGTCTGCGGAGACCCTCGTGAGGAAGTCCTCGACTACGGCCGCGAACTCGTCAGGCCGTTCGATCTGCGGCATGTGTCCGGTCTTGGCGAAGACGTGCGACTCGGCGCGGGGCAGCGCCGCGGCGGCCGCTTCAAGGTGGCTGAACGGCAGGATGTGGTCGTGGTCGCCCCACACCACCAGCGCCGGAACGTCGGACTTGGCGAGCGCTCCGATCAGAGCTGCGCGCCACTCGGCCCGGACACCGGAGACCGTTCCCAGGTCGCGGGCGACGTCGAGCAGCGTCCGGCGGTGCGCCTCCCGCTGCGACAGGGCGAGCGCGTGGCCGATGCGGTCGTCCGTGACCAGCGCTTTGTCGTAGAAGAGCGACTGGACGGTCCGGCGTGATGCTTTCTCGTCGGGCCGCAGGAGCAGGGCCGCGAGCGGGCGGACCGAAAGGAGGCGAAGGACCAGTGCCACTTCCTTGCCGAATCCGGCGCTGTTGGCCAGCACGAGCGCGGAGACGCGGTCCGGATGGTCGGCGGCCAGCTTCATGGCTACGGCACCGCCGAGTGAGTTGCCCATCACGGGCAGCGGCCCGGAAACCCCGACGGCGTCCAGGAAAGCCGGCAGGATCCCGGCCAGCTTCGCGAGCGTCGTCGTGCCGGGGAGCCGTTCGGAGTACGCGAAGCCGGGAAGGTCGACGCTGTAGACCGTGTGGCGGTCCGAGAGCCGCTCGTGCTGTTCGTTCCAGTCCTCGAGGCTCTGGCCGATGCCGTGGAGCAGGAGGACCGGATCCCCGCTGCCGGTCCTCCGGTAGCGCAGGCGTGTCCCCGCGACGGTGACATGGCTCGTTCCCGGCAGCGCGAGGGCATCCCTGGCCGGGGTCGCGGGTTGCCGGACGGTTTCCCGCACCGGCTGCCCGCGCCGGCCGAACCGGACGTGGTCGGTCAGCCTGCCCGCCCGGAGCAGGGCGAAGTCGCGGAAGTAGTTCTGGTGCAGCCGCCACGGCGAGCCTGCGCCCTGCCGGGGCAGTTGGTCGGCGCCGCGGAAAATGTAGCCGGCCTTCAGGTCGATCAGTGAGGACAGCGTGCCGTTGGCGACGTCGGCGGGTGCCACGGGTACCACCCACTGGAGGTTCCTGCGGTCGAGCTGCTTGATCAGCCTGCAGATATAGCCGGCGACCAGGTCCGCCTTCAGAGTCCAGGACGCGTTGGTGTAGCCGATGGTGAGGGCGAAATTCGGGACGCCCTCCAGCATCATGCCCTTGTAGGTGAGGGTTCTGCCGACGTCCACGGGCTCGCCGTCGACGGAGAGCTTCATGCCGCCGATCACCAGCAAGTTCAGTCCCGTCGCCGTGACAATGACGTCGGCGGGCAGCGATGTGCCGGAGATCAGGTCAATCCCGTCCGGGGTGATCCGGGAGATCGTGTCGGTCACGATCCCGGCAGTGCCGGCACTGATGGCCCGGTACAGGTCCCCGTTGGGGATCGCACAGACCCGCTGGTCCCACGGCTGGTACGACGGGGCCAGGTGCGTGTCCACCGGGAAGCCCGCCGGCAGTTTGGCTGTTGCCGACTTGCGCAGGATCGCCTTCATCGTCTCCGGCCGCCGTCGGCTGAGCTGGTAGGTGAACATGGAGAAGAGAATGTTCTTGAAGCGTACGACGTCGTACGCCAGTTGCGCGGGCAGCTTGCCCCGGAGGCGGTCGGCCAGGTGGTCCCGCGCGGGCACGGGGGCGATGTAGGTGGGGGAGCGCTGCAGCATCGTCACCTTGGCCGCCGACTTTGCCATGGACGGCACCAGCGTCACGGCCGTGGCGCCGCTGCCGATGACCACCACCTGCTTTCCCTCATAATCGAGGTCGGCCGGCCAGTGCTGCGGGTGGACGATCGTTCCGGCAAAGGTGTCGGCCCCGTCGATGGCCGGGGTGAAGCCCTCGTCATAGCGGTAGTAGCCGGAACAGACGGACAGGAACGAGCAGGTGAAGGTGACCGGCTCGGGGGAGGAGGCGGTGTCGCCGGACCGGAACTCGCCGCCGGAGGTGTGGACCGCCGTCACGGTCCACAGTGCGGTTTCGCTTGACCATGCGGCGGACATGACCCGGGTGTTTAGCCGGATACGCGGCGCCAGGCCCTCGTCGGCGACCGTTGCCTCGATGTACTCGCGGATGGACTCGCCGTCCGCGATCGCCTTGGCGCCGGCCCAGGGCCGGAAGGAGTAGCCGAGCGTGTACATGTCGCTGTCGGACCGGATCCCGGGGTACCGGAACAGGTCCCAGGTCCCCCCGACGGCGTTCCGCGACTCCAGTACGGTGAAGGTTTTTCCGGGTACCTCGCGCTTCAGCCGGCTGGCGAAACCCACGCCGCTCAGCCCGGCGCCGACAATCAACACATCCACGTGCTCGCTCATGCCGCCAAGTTATCGACTTAATGTTGAGATAGTCAACACTGTGTTGAGAGCCGCGGCTAGGATGGGCGCATGGCTCAAAGAGGAAGACGCAGTGCGAGGGTTTCGGGTGATGAGCGGCAGGACGCAATCCTGGTCACCGCGGAGGCACTCCTGGCCAGCCGTGCCTTTGACGAGGTCTCCATCGAGGATCTGGCCCGGGGTGCCGGCATTTCGCGCCCCACGTTCTACTTCTACTTCCCCTCGAAAGATGCCGTGCTGCTGGCCCTGCTGGACCGGGTCATCACCGAGGTTGAGCACCGGGTGGGGCACCTGCCGCGCGATTTCGAGAGCGACCCCGCGGGTGCGTGGACCCGTTCCATCGGAATGTTCGTTGAGGTGTTTGTCTCGCACCGCGCTGTGTCGACCGCCGCCATCGGGGCGCGCGCCCGCAACGACGAGGTGCGCGGGCTGTGGTCCAGATCAATGCAGTCCTGGGTCGACTTCTCAACCGACGTCATCCGTGCCGAGCAGGCCCGCGGTGCCGCGCCGGCGGGCATCGACGCGCACGACCTCGCGGTGAGCCTGAACCTGATGAACGAACGGGTCATTACCGCTGTCCTCAACCGGGAGAGTCCCGCCATCGCGGAGACCGCCGCCCTGGACGTTCTGTCAACCATCTGGATCCGCAGTATTTACGGGTCCGAAAACCCGGGCAGCCGCTAAGGCCCGCGCCGAAAGGAAAACGATAATGCCCTCCATCAAGACGCTCACCGTGCTCGGCACCGGAGTGCTCGGCTCCCAGATCGCCTTCCAGGCCGCATTCCACGGTTTCGCGGTCACCGCCTACGACGTCGACGAGGACGCGCTTGCCAAGGCGCGGGACCGTTTCACCCGCCTCGCCGGCATCTACCGGGCACAGGCAGCCGGCACCTCCGGGGGCAAGACCGAAGCAGCCCTGGCAAACCTCCGCCTCACCGCAGACCTCGGGGACGCCGTCGTCGACGCGGACCTCGTGATCGAAGCCGTTCCCGAACTGCTGGAACTCAAACGCGTCGCCTACCGCAAGCTCGCGGAGCTGGCGCCGGCCAAGTCCATCTTCGCGACTAACTCGTCCACCCTGCTGCCCAGTGACTTGAAAGACTTCACCGGACGCCCGGACCGTTTCCTCGCGCTCCATTACGCCAACAACATCTGGGCGCAGAACATCGCTGAGGTCATGGGCACCGCGGAGACGGACCCGGCGGTGTTCGCCGCTGTCGTCGACTTTGCCCGGAACAGCGGACTGGAACCGATCGAGATCAAGAAGGAGAAGGCCGGCTACGTCCTGAACTCGCTGCTGGTTCCGCTGCTGAACGCGGCCGCCGGCCTGCTGCTGCAGGGCGTCGCCGACCCGCACACCATTGACAAGACCTGGCGCATCGCCACGGGGGCCCCGAGCGGACCGTTCCAGATCTACGACGTCGTCGGCCTCACCACGGCGTACAACATCGCCTCGGCCTCGCCGGATGCCGGTTCCCAGGCGTTCGCCCAGTACCTAAAGGAGCACTACATTGACCAGGGCAAGCTGGGCGTCGCCTCGGGGGAGGGCTTCTACAAGTACTGAGCCGCGGACCTTAAGTGTTCATTTCGTTCGGCCTTGTTCGATTCTGGTGTAGTAGCCGCGCTGACATCCGATGCGCGGATACTTCCTCCCCACGTGGCTCGTGGGCCTGGCCTAGAGGGGCCCACGAGCAGTCAACTCGAGTTATTCCTGTGTCAACCCCGAAACGTCGGGGGCTGGGGGCTACTGCTGAAGGGTCGGCCGGACGACGAGCTCATTGATGTCGACATTTGCTGGCTGCGCGACGGCAAAGGCGATAACGTCGGCCACAGCTGTAGCGGGAATCCCGAACTGTTCGGCTGCGGCGTGGGCAGCCGCCCGGACTTCGGGACTGCCGCCCCGGTCCGTTAGTTCAGTCAGCGTGAAGCCGGGCGAAACCACGGTTACGCGCACGTCGGTGTTCTCCTGGCGGAGCCCTTCGGAGAAGGCCCGGACGGCGTATTTTGTAGCGCAGTAGATTGCTGCGGTCGGGTCAACGCGCAGGCCAGCGACTGAGGCGACATTGATGATGTGACCTGCCCGCCGGGACCGCATGCCGGGTAAAGCACTTGCCACACCATGAAGTACGCCGCGCAGATTCACATCGATCATGGAGTTCCACTCTTCGATGCGCAGATCATGCACGGGGGACAACGGCATCACACCCGCGTTGTTCACGAGAACGTCGACTGGACCAAAGCGCTCTTCGGCGGCTTTCACGAAATCCTTGAAGTCGGCAAGGTCTGTTACGTCGAGCCGGCGGCACTCTGCCTGGCCTCCATTGCGCTGGATGTCAGCCACGAGGGTCCGCAGTGAATCCTCACGCCGCGCGCCGAGGAATACCCTGTGGCCCTGGGCCGCCAGCGCGCTTGCAGTGGCTGCCCCGATGCCACTGCTGGCACCTGTGACGATGATGTTCTTTTGGTTTTCATGGTTCATGTTTTGATACTCATTCACTTGAGGATGCGGGAAAGGACAGGTCTGCCTGGGAGTGCCGCACCTTGTCAGTACTTTCCAATGGTTTGATGGCTGCTTACAGCAAGAATGAGCCTGCCCGTGACGGTCCGTGATTCCATTTGTGCGTGTGCTTCGGCAGCTTCTTCCAACGGGAGCACGCTCACCGGGAGGGTCAGCTGACCGCTTGCGATGAGAGGCAGGACAGTTCGTCCGGCGGCTGCCCCGCGTTTGGGATTTTCGGAGAGCGCCAGCCCGGCGCTGAAGCCCAGGATGCCGATGTTGCTGCGCCAGATCCTGTTGGTGTCGACCATGGTGCCCCCGTCCTGTGCGGCGCTGCCGACGACAAGCATGCGTGCATGCTGTGCGATGACGTCCAGTGTGGTGAGGCGCTGCTCTCCTCCTACGGGGTCGATAACGAGATCGAACGCTTCGTCGTGGAGGGCGTCGGGAAATTCGTCGGAGACAATGACACGGTCCAGCCCGAGAGACATAGCAGCTTCAGCCTTGTCCCTGGTGCGGACGGTACCAACTACCCGGCTGGCTCCGAGCATGCGGGCGACGGCGGGAAACGCGGAGGCGAGGCCGCCAATGACGCCGTGGACCAGCACGCGGGATCCGGCACGGATGTTGCCCAGCTCGGTCAGTGCCATATAGGCGGTCGCGGCGTTGCCAAGTCCCGCGACGACCTGGACCGGATCAGCGCCGGATCCTTCGAGTGAGACGACCAGCGCGGCCGGGGCGGCTACGACTTCTGCGTATCCTCCGCTGTTCGGAAGGGTCACCGTTGCGACGTGCTCACCGATCGAGAGACCGGTAACCCCTTCCCCGAGGGCGCGGACCGTCCCGGTGACTTCGAGTCCCGGTACATAGCTGGGCTTGGGGACGTAGTCGAGGTCGGCGAATGTTCCTCGGCGGATGATGGCATCGATGAGGCCCACGGCTGCGTACTGGACGTCAATCGTTATTTCCCCCGCGGCCGGCTCGGGAGTGGGAAGGTGGACTTCCTGGATGACTTCGGGGCCGCCGTAGGCCGTGCTCGACATGCTTTTCATTGTGGTTGTCCTATCGGTGTTGGTTCTCGCCGGCATTGCTTAGACGTGCTCTGGCACGGTGCGTAACGACAGCTGGTTCCTGTAGTCCTGCGCCAGGTCCTGCAGCTGTTCGTCCGTCAGGTCACGTACGCCGTGAAGGATGAAGGGGCTCAGCCATTGCATTCCGAGCCGGCGGGCTGTGGCCTGCAGGGGGATGAGGATGTCGTTGTAGTCCCACCCGTGGAAGCCTTCCGGGGAGTAAGCCTCCCCGGCGCCGCCGGTGCTGGTGGCGACCCGGAGTGTTTTGCCTGCAAGTGCTCCGGGTGCTCCGGTGCCGTAGGCCCAGCCGCGGACAAGCACCTCGTCGAGCCAGGTTTTGAGGAATGCTGGAGGGGCGTACCAGTGGGTTGGGTATTGCAGGACGATGTTCTCGGCCGCTTCCACCGCGGCCCGCTCGGCAGCGAGGTCGATGTGGCCGTCGGGGTAGAGGCGTCTCAGGTCGTGCACAGTAAGACCCGGTGCATCCTCGAGCGCGGTTGCCAGAGCCCTGTTGATACGGGAAGTGGAAAGGTCGGGATGGTCCAGAAGGACCAGAGTCTTGTGATGTACAGCTGTCATGGTCGTGGTTCCATTTCATTGGCGGGGAAGCCGCAGCAGGGTGTGGACAGCGGTCGGTTCCACACCCTCCTGTCGGGTGCCAGGGCTGGGTTACTTGTTCAGGAAGCGGAGCAGGATTTCGTTGATCTCGCCACTGTGCGTCCAGAGCATGCCGTGCGGGGCGCCTTCGATCTCCACGTACTCAGCGGAGGGAACACACTTGGTGAACTGTCGGCCTGTTGCGCCTATTGGGAGGATGGGTCCTCCGTTCCGTGGACAATCAGGGCCGGGACGGTGATCTTCCCGACGTCGGCACAGAAGTCCGTTAGCCACGAGTCGACGACAGCGAACGAGGCGTACCAGGAGGAGCGGGCCGCAACGTTCCATGCGCTGCGCAGGGCTTCCTCGCTGAGACGACTTCCAAGGAAGGTGTCGGTGTTGAAGAAATCCTCATAGAAACGGGCGAACCAGGCGTAGCGGTCTTCGGTGGCGGCGTTGCGGATGCCGTCGAACACTGAGGAAGGAACGCCGGTGGCGTTGTCCTCGGTTTGCAGGAGGAATGGTTCGAGGGAAGCAAGGAACGCTGCCTTGGCTATCCGTGCCTCGCCGTAAGTGCGGATGTACCGTCCCACTTCGCCGGTGCCCATCGAGAAGCCAACCAGGACGACCTTCTGCAGGTCCAAGGTTTCGAGGACGGTGTTGAGGTCTGCGGCGAAGGTGTCGTAGTCGTAGCCGGTGGTCGGTTTGCTTGACTTGCCGAAGCCCCGGCGGTCGTAGGTGATGACGCGGTAGCCGGCCTTCAGGAGGGCTGCGCTTTGTTTCTCCCATGACCCGCCATCCAGCGGGTAGCCATGGATCAGGACAACCGGCTGCCCCGTGCCGTGGTCCTCATAGTAAAGCTCGACGTCCGTGCTGTTTTCCATACCGACTTTGATGAAAGCCATAATTCTGTTTCTTTTCTTGAGGGGAGAACGAACGGTGGTTCTCCAGCTGTCTGCACATCGAATTGAGAGATGTGGCTGGTAAGGGCTGGCTGTCCGGTTCGACGAGGGCGCATTACCCAAGCAGATGCGTCACTGAACCTTCAGGCCGGTTACTTGTCCCGAACGGGTGCTTTTTCGGCCAGTTCGGTCCGGGTCAGCGGATGGCCATCGATGGACTCGTAGAGGCCCTTGGAACGTGCGAGGCCGTCCATCAGGCTGGCTGGTCCCCGGAAGGGAAGACCGCCGATGTGCCAACCGTCAGTGTGCAGTTCTTCGATGAGGACCCAGACGACCTCGCGGAAAGCTTCGGACCCTTCGAACTGCACCATTACGTCGGTCAGTGCTGCCGCCATACGGTGCTTTTCGTCTTCGGTGAATACCCCGTCGACGAGCTTGACGTTTACGAAGGGCATGGCCTTCTCCTTTTGTTGTGGGTGCTCCGGTTTGCCCCGGTACGTCAAGCATCGTTCCTGGAAGGAATCAGCGGACCCGCTGATTCCGTCAGGAAACCCACAATTAGCGTCAGGCTGTAGAAGTTACGTGGGGAGGTGTGCGGTGCCGTCGTGGCGCGGCGTGAGGCGCTCAAGATATAGGGAGGGACTCATTCCGACTTTTTGCGTGAAAACGCGCCTCAATGTCTCTGCACTTCCGAATCCGGTTGCGGCTGCCGTTGTGGCAACAGTAGCTCCGCGTTGGAGCATTGCCTGCGCGGCTTCGATGCGTACCTTTTCGACATACCGTGCTGGACTGGTCCGGGTTGCCTCTTGGAACCTGCGGGTAAGGCTGCTGGCGCTGAGATTTGTCATGGCGGCCATGGCGTCGATCGAGTAGTCGGCGGCTGGCTCAGCTGTGATGCGGTCCAGCAGTTCCCTTAGGACGTGGTCCCGGGAAGTGCTCGCACCGACGGCCACGGAGCGCTGTGATTGGCCGCCGGGCCGTTGGTTGAATATGACCATTTGCCGAACGACGGCGCGGGCTACGTCCGGACCATAGTCGTCCTCAACCATGAACAACGCCAGATCCACGCCGGAACTGATGCCAGCGGAAGTGATGATCGGATCATCCTGTACAAACAACGCATCGGGGACCACGTTAACCAGGGGAAATGACTTTCTGAACCGCTCGACCTGGGTCCAGTGCGTTGTCGCGTTCCGGTAGTTCAACAAACCCGCGTGCGCCAGGAGAAAAGCACCAGTGCAAACGGATGCAATCCTTTTGGCATCGTTCGTCAGTTGGGCAACGGCGTCGACCAGTTCCTGCTCGAAAGGCTTGGCCACCATGCCGTAGGCCCCAGGAACGAGCACTGTGTCCAGGGCACCTGCCCGCGCGGCGGTGGTTTCCACCATCAGATAGTGGCCGTTTGCAGCCCGTTTGGCTTGGCCGTCCGCTGAAACCATAACCGTCTTATAGTCGGCGCCAAAGGCATTGGCATGATGGAACACGTCAGCTGGCCCGGCGACGTCCATCATCGTGACGTTGTCGTGAACCAGGAACCCGATGGTTCTGCCACGTTCACTCACTTCTCACCGCAGTTCTCGCATCCGGCGCTGCACACGCCTACAAACACTCGTTTGGGCGCCTTTCCCATCATGAATGCTGAACCCATAAGTTCGCAACGGCTCGACCAGAAGCTAGAAAGCAGGATTAACCCCCTGGCCGCGGCTTGTGCCCAGGTGAGCCTGCAGCAGCCCACCGGGCCAGGAGGATGGAGGTGCCTTCTCCGGGTTGCGCAGTGCCTGGTCAACGACTCTCTGGCCCAGGCACTGCTCGATCATCAGCCGGGGATACGTCGCTTGGACCTCGGAACGGTGCTTATCCGCGCGAGGCAGCAGGGTGTCGTCCCCGAAGTCGGCCCGAACGCCAAGGCGGAGGTACCTTGCCACCGGTCCCCGGCGTTCAGCGATCTGAGGTGAGGTGTGTAGCGCAATCGCTTCCCAGACCGAGTCAACCCGGGTGGCTTCCCATCCGTGGGTGGTCAGGAACGCCGCGGCCGCGTCCGCGCCTTCGACTTCAAACCGCTGCGGGCCGTCATACTCATCAGCGGTCCCGGCATCGTGGAAGAGGGAAGCGATCCGCAGAGCTGCCACATCAACAGCGCAGCCCTCACCGACAGCGATGGCTCGGGCGTACTCGAACACCCGCGCGCTGTGGTTGAAGATGGGCGGCTGCAAGAGCTGAACCAACAAATCCTCGGCAGCAGCAAGTACGGCGTCCTCGGTATCCGGGGGAGTGGACCCTCTTGTGCCTGAGTTCGTCATGTATCTTCCTTTTCGTTGCTGCGGGGTCGGCGTGTCACTCATCATCATGGACTACCCAAACCAAACAGTCTGAAGATCGTCGGACACTTCGCCTAGCGGGGTAATTCTTAGCGTAAAGGAGTCCTCGCCTTGCGCCGCCAAGGACCGCGGAGAGGCTCCGCCACCTGTCCAGGGCGAGCGTACATTGGGAAGGTGGCGCCAAATCAGGCTTTCAGCCAATACCTGCAGCCCCGTCGGGGGCTTGTTAGCCCGGAAGACGTTGGTCTCGGCTTTGGCCGGTGTCGGGTCCCGGATTTTCGGCGTGAAGAGGTCGCAGGACTGGCGGGAATCAGCGTCGATTATTGTGTGTGGCTCGAGCAGTGAAAAGACCACCACCCGTCACCGCAGATCCTCGATGCCCTTGCCCGGGCCCTTCGCCTGGATCCACCCTCGACCCTGCATCTACACCGCTTGGCGCACCCCGGCTTCGTGCAGGACCGCTTCATGAACGTCCCCGCTGCCAATCCATTGGCAGTCGCCCTGTCACCCAGGAACAAAGTGGGGACCAACGTGCTCCGAGACGCGTTTCTGGGCCCTGCCGAGCGGGAGCTTTACGAAGACTGAAAACAGGTCATCGCGGTGACCATCGCAGGCTTGTGGGCCTCGGTGGGTGAGCGGGTCAAGGACCCCGCGCTTGAGGCGCTGGTCTCTGACCTGTCAAAGAGCAGTCCCTACCTCCTGCCATTGTGGGGCCGCCACGATGTGCGCCCGAAAGTGGCAGGGAAACCTCTTCTGCACCATCCACTGGTGGGAGACATGGGGCTCTTCCACGAAAAACTCGCAGTTACCTGCACCGACGGGCACCTTCTGGTCGTTCATCCGGGACATCGCGGAGCTAACAGGCCTGGACCTGGACCAGCTCATCGCGGTCGACAGAATGCCCATCGCCCGGACGTTGGGGGCTGCGCCCGTGGGCTCCACCTGGCCGGAACTGGGAGTCTTCGGGGACCTCGATCTGGACTTTGACCTGAGGAGCCAGGGCAGCCCCCGACAGCGCAGGCGGAAGCGTGCAGTTGGGGTGTTCACAGCCACGGCGGCAGGGGCATGTCCAACCGGGTCAGGAGCCTGTTGAGCGTGTCTTCGACGAAGGTGTCCAGTGGTTCAGCGACGTCTTCTTCTGCCATTATTGCCCGCACTTCCTGCGGGGAGATGTCCTTGCCCAGGACCAAGGCGGCCCACCCCGAGAAGTTCTCGGATTCGTCAGCCAGGTCCACGGGGTCATGGTCGTTTGGGTCGTCGAAATAGTCACGGGGCTGGAAACCCAGAAAGAAGCGTCCGGTGGCTGAGCCTGAGGGCTGGTATTCGATGGTGGCAATGTCACTGTCGTAAACGGAGACCCGCAGTTCCCAGTCGTTGCCACCGTCGCTGTTCATCCATTGGCCTGACCTATAGGCGGATGATTCAAAGTTGCCCACTGGTTCCCCTTGTCACCGGAGTGGTCTTCTGGCTCTCCATTCGGCTGTTGACGCCCCGTCGCTGCCTGCCCTGCTGCCGCTCGGGGATGCGCTCATTCAACTGCTGCTCCTTGGCTGCATCCTCAAGGTTGCCACAATAAGTGCCGATGATGGACGAAATCCCTTCCGCCGCATCCAATGGTCTTCCTGGAGTGTCCCTAACGACACGCCCGGGGTTCCTCCCCGGACGAGCCAGGTCAAGGGGGACCTTTATGGGCACAATCCCTGTCGCAGCCGAGGAAGCACCAAGCGCGACAGCATCCAATAACCTGGTGCCTGTTCCAGCTCCACCATAGTCACGGCTGGAAAGCCCAAGCATCGTCCAACAGGCTTCGTTTTCCGCTTGTCGGCAACACCAAGTGCAGCAGGTGATCCGCGATCCCGCCGCCTTGCAAGTGCTCGGTCTTCCTGGGTTCCGTAGTCCTCGCTGACCGTGGCGGTGACTGTGCTGGTCTCCGTCCCGAGAACCCTGTCAAAAAGCCCCAAAGGCCCTTCCCAGGCTCTTCCGGTGGGCCTAGCCTGTCCCCACCACCATCCACAGGAGGCATCAATGCGGACAGCAAAACCACTGACGGAATCCGAGCAGGTTCATCGTCTTTCCGAGAACCTCATGACGCAGCTGGCCAAGGGCAGAGAATGGGCCACCCCTGGCGTCCAAGCAGCCCTCCAGAGAGCGGTAGCCGGACTCGATACCGGCATCGAATCTGCCTCCCCGCGGCTCCAGGCGCTGTTGCGGCGGTTGGCGGATGAACTAGCCGGCAGCGTGGAAACCATCACTCCCAGGGTCCATGAACAACTGAGGCGGGTCGGGCCACAAGCTGCTGCGCCGGCCCCGATCGAGACCAGGAAGTCCCCGTCCCGGATCTGGTGGTTGATCGCAGGATTCGCCGCCGCTGGAGCCGGGGCAGCCGTGTGGCGGTCCATGAAGGCTTCCAAGCCCGAATCATCACCATGGGTCAACACCGAGGAACTGAAAGCCAACCGCACTGATCCCAACGTCGATGCAGACCTGGCTTCCGGCCGGATGTAGAAGCATGTTCCGGGGGAGCCGGCAAAACGATCCGGGCGCTGTCACGGCACCCAGCCACCTAACAGCAGACCCGCAGCTTCACAGAATCATCAGCGATCCCAGGGGTCCTGACGCGGTTACCTCCAGCCTGTCCAATGAGGAACTGGCGCAGGTGCTGGATGCTCTTTACCGAAGCCTTGATACTCCTGCGCCTGAGCCGGGGACTGTCTATTGGTACGAAGCGTGCCTTGAGGAGAGTCTGCGCAGGCATGGGCGGGAACGGACGCGATCGGATGAGGAGTCATCGCGCACATGAAACGCCCCCGGAAGGAGAAGTTCACTTCCGGGGGCACTGTTCACACTGCCAGGGCAGGCGGGTAAGCCTGCTTTAGGCTGTTGGCGTCGGTCGTCGTCGATGCCGTTTGTGTCGATGTGTTCCTTGCGGACTTCTTCGCTGACGGTTTCCTCGTCGCGGACCACGTCCTTGTCCGGCCGAACGCGCTCGACGGGGACGGTTTCTCCTTTGAAAACGGGAAAGGCGCGCCCCGTTCGCTGAGCACGCCCTTCACTCGAGTGACGCGATTCCCTACCGTGTACAAGCCACGGCTGAACGGCGCTAACGGAGATTCTGTCAACCTGCCGATTCGGGGAACTGACAGAAAACTCCTGCCAGACGGGCACACACGCTCTCATGGCATCGCTAAAACTGCGAAATCCCGCTAAGGCCCCTGATCAATGATTCTGACCTGCGCAGGCTACGTGGCCCTGGCTTGACGAAGGTACTTATTGATCGTTTCACGGCTGATGCCGTAGTCGCGGCCCAGGACGGCCCGGAACAGGGTTCTCAGCGCGATTCATGAGTTCGGCTGCCCGTTCGGGGGTCAGGGCCATCTTCCGCCAATTCTGGGCTCCCTGCTGCTTCGACTGGCCAATCTTTCTCGCTGCCGTTCCCTGATCAGGGAACGTTCGAACTGGGCGAAGGTGCCCATGACGGAGAGCAGGTTGGCCACGGGGGAGTCCTCGCCGGCGAAGACCAGGCTTTCCTTCACGAACTCGGCCCGTACACCTCTGGGCGTGAGGCCTTGGAACGAGAGCTCTGCAGGGCAGGTCGCTGGTTTGTGGCAATTGATCCATAGATCGTCGGCGCAGTCGTGGCTTCGCTACAAAATGACCGTCGAGAGGGCTCTGTAGCCTTCTTCGGAGGACCCGACCACCATTCACAGGAGGAACCATGAGCCACCAGACGACCTCGACGTCGGCACCGCGCCGCCCCGCCGAGAACAACCCCCGCACGCCGCGTCCATTGTGGGATGCGCAGTCGCTGGCGCTTATCTCCGTGTTCGCAGCGTTGATCGCGGCCTCGGCGATCATCCCCGGCATTCCCGTGGGCGGCTTCGGGGTGCCGATCACGCTGCAGACCCTCGCCATCATGGTGACGGGCCTCGTCCTTGGCGGATCACGTGCCGCCGCAGCGGTAGCGCTCTACCTGCTCCTTGCGTTCGCCGGGCTGCCGATCTTCTCGGGCGGCCGGGCTGGCCTGGCCGTCCTCGCCGGCGGATCCGCCGGATACATCGTGGGGTTCCTCCTCGCCGCCCTGCTCGTTGGCATAGCCGCCGAGCAAATCATCCGGCGCCTCCCCGCCAAACGGCGCGGCCTTTGGCTCTTCCTCGCCGCGGTCGTGGTCACCGTGGTCGCATCGCACCTGCTCGGCGTACTCGGCATGATGGTCAACCTCAAGCTGTCATGGCAGGCTGCCTTCGCCAATGACCTCATCTTCTACCCGGGCGACATCCTGAAGGACGCACTGGCATCCGCTGCCGCGGTAGCCGTCCACAGGGCCTTCCCCGACATCCTCGTGCGCCGAGTGAAGTAAGCGAGGCCTGAGCATGGCTATGAGGATCTTCGGGAAGACCGTAGACGACCAAACCCGCTGCATTCACTATCACACTGACGTAGATGTGATAGCCATAAAGTTCAAGTGCTGTCTTCGGTACTATCCCTGCCATCTCTGTCACGAGGAGGAGGCAGACCACCCGACCCAAACATGGCCAAGGAACGAGTGGGCAGAGCCAGCAGTGCTGTGCGGTGTATGCAAAGGCGAGATGTCCATAAACGCTTATCTGGCGACCACATCGTGCCCCAACTGTGCCGCTCGACTGAACGAGCGGTGTGCCGCCCACAGGCATTTTTACTTCCAGAGCTGAACGGAACCGCTTTCAGCAGCTCTACGGGACGGCGTCCACGAGTCGCTAATCCCCTTCTGCTCGTTCTGATTAATAGCCGATAATGAAGATTTTGTCAGCCAAAGCTGGGGGAGAGGCCCGCTCGCGGGGCGCGCTTTTTGAAGAGTTAGCTAGCGCGGCTTGTTTGCGTCGCATTTGCCGTTCGGCCCTCCTGGAATAGCGTGCGACGCACAACGCGGAAACCTTTGGACTGCATCCTCGTCGTTGTCAGGAAGTGACTGTATCGCCGTGGCGGTGGGCTACCTTCCAATGGCCGTCCTCGCGCCGGTAGATCTGGGTTGCCCGGAGGGTGTAGCTCCGCGGCTCGCCGTCTACGGAGGCGGAGGTGTGCTCCAGGCCGGCGGTGTAGGCAATGTCCCCGACCACGTCGTACGCCATCAGCTCGAAGCGGTAGGAAGTGCAGTTGGAGAACTGTCTGGCGAGACCGGTGAACAGGTCATCGAGCTCCTGCCGACCCAGCGCGTTGCGCCAGGCGCCAAGGACGCTCACGGGCTCATTGCGGGACCAGATGGCTCGGCGTGGTCCGGCGTCGCCGTTGTGGAGCGCCAATTCCGCCTCGTAAAGGGTCGACCGTACCCAGGCCAGAAAGTCATCGGAGTCAGCCATGTCTCAGTATGCTCCCGGCCACGGGCGACGGGAAGAGACGGACAGATTGAGGATCGATAGTTACTGTCGCCATTGCCTGGCGCTAGCTTAGCGGCACCGAACAGGGCCCGTATGCGGAATCAATCGTTCAGGACCGGCCACTGGCCTGCCGCCCGTGAAGATCCCGCAGGTATTCGCCAGGCTCACAGCACGTCCGAGACTAGTGACAGCGTAGGAAATCGACGCAGACAGAAAGACCCGCCAAAACCAGCCCGCAGGACCCTCAGCGGGCAGTTGAAACCAGCTCTTTCCGGGTTCCTTCCCCATCAATTTGAATGCCGGTAATGGCGAGTCCGTAAAGGTTGCTTAGCGCCTCGACGATCCTTCACCCCTGCTCGACGGCGGGGACTCACTCCGTGGCGGCGACCCCGAGGTCCGCGGCGTGGCCGCTGATAGTGCGGGCCAGGTCGATGTCGCGGCTGGTAATCCCGCCGACGTCGTGGCTCGAGAGCGTGACGCCGACCTCGGGGTAGGTAAGCGTGAGGTCAGGGTGGTGGTTGGCCTCCTCGGCGGAGGCGCCGATGCGGTTCACGAGCTCCAGCCCGGTGGAGAACTTCCGGGTCCTGAAGGTGGCGGCGAGGGCCTCGCCGGTCACGCGCCACCCCGTGAGCCCGGCCTCGGCGAGCTCGGCGGCGGACAGCTTCCGTTGGGGATCAGTCATAGTGCCATCATGACTCCGGAGGGCCGCCGTGGGCTACCCCGGGAGGCGCCACGCCTCCCCGGGTGATGGCCGGCGGGCCACTGCGGGTAAGACTCCGCACTGGGCGGGGATAACACTGTCGCACCCTGGGTGGGGGAACGGGCCAGTCACGATGCCAGGCGCGTCCTTCTCTGGGCCCCCAGACCCTATGCAAAGGGGGCCTAGAGCGTACTTTCCGTCAATTAGCCGTTGAGAGCTGGTCTGGTAGCGGTGCCGTCGGGGTGGAATTGTTGACCGGCTACCGTTTTCGGAGCTACGGGGTGGTGGTGACGGGCTAATGAATTCGCCCAGAAGACGACCATCTGAGTTCGAGAGTTTGGCGCCTGGGAGGGTGTGGACAATGTCCGCACTTTTCGTATCGGAGTGCCTCGTACCGCCGTCGAACTGACCCGGATTTTGTAGGCTTTCAGGAGTTCCGCATATGTTTTAAGGTCGGGAATGTAGTTCGAGTCCCACCTCGGGCAGAGTGTTTCCGCAAGCCAGCGGCTATGCACCTGGTCAGTCACGCTCCATATGAATGGTGACTTCATAGGAATCTGGGCCTTCCGGAGATGCATCGATACAAAGTGATTCCCGGCTTACTCCAGCAGTCGCGGTCCTGACGCACCCCACAGACCGTTCCAGGGCGGGGCCTCCCTTTCCGGACGTCATCCCGAACCTGCTTGCCGCACTTTCAATGCTGACCTTATGAGTCACGGACCATCGTGCGTTCAGCCGCAAACAGGATGTGTCAATGGAGAGACATCCGGGATCCACCTTGGGGTCGAAGCGGAAGACCTCCACCCAATCATGCTCCGGTACGTTGTCCGCGCGGGCCCTCATGGCACTCGCCTTTTCTTCCTGGGAGCCGCCACCACCATTAATCTCCTGGGCCAGTGCCGAGCATCCCGCGAAGACAAGAATGCACAGTAGGGCTACTGACAGCCCGACTCCGCCGAGGATCCATCCAAGCCAGCTATTCTTAGGCGGCGGAGGCCCCGGCCAGCCTGGCTGAGGGTATCCGTACGGCTGGTGCTGATACTGGACCTGGGGAGAATGGCGCGGCTGAGGGGGATGGGCTGGCTGCTGCTGGTCTGAATTCACTTCAGCACCCCAGTGAGGACCGGCCGCGGCCGCCCGAAGAGGAAGCCAGCCTTGTGGGAGGCGGCCGTGCTCCCGTGCGGTCCAGATGTCTGCTGGAGGTCCGGTGATGAATCCGGGTGGCCTGAAGACTACTCATCGTCTTGGCTTGAGGGACGGGGTGTTAGGTCCGCGCTGCCGCCGCATCATCAGCTTTTTGGGCTTCCGCACCCCCAGCGCCATGGCCGGCCCGGGTCCGCGACCGCCGTCGGGCCTTCGCCAAGGACACCAGCAGGATCACCACGGTACCCATCCAGGCAAATCCGGTGAGGAACACCAGACCGATCGACACTAAGGGGTGCATATCCAGAGCATAGGACCACGCGGCTGGGACATCCGGGTGAAACTCCGCACCATCGGCGCCGGGATCTGCACGGGCAGGCGCGGGCGGTTGCCGTCCTGGCAATGGACACAGAAAAGGCGCGCCCCGTTCGCTGAGCGCGCCTTTCCCTTGATCCGGTCAGTGCTTGAAAGCATCCTTGACCTTTTCGCCGGCCTGCTTCAAGTCACCCTTGGCCTGGTCTGCCTGGCCTTCGGCCCGCAGGCTCTCATCGCCGCTGGCTGCGCCGGCAGCTTCCTTGGCCTTGCCGCCCGCCTTCTCGGCAGCGTTATCAATCTTGTCACCCAGTCCCATGGTCTTACCTCCTGTGGTGTGGCAGCCGTTCGCATTCGGCTGCATCCATAGTAAGCATGCTTAGGTTCCCCATTTCAAGTGTTGTCACTGCCTGCGGCCAATGCACCACACCTGGATCACCACCGCCCAGCTCTCCGCCTACGTGCGGGCCGAGGTGCGCCATCCCATGGCCGACGGCACGACGAGCAACGGGACCAATATGGGAACGACGCTGCTGCTGGGTCCAATGGCAGCATTGACCAACCCGATCTTCCTCGGCGCCACATAGGGGTCGATAGGCGGAAAAGGCCCTAGGGCCGGGTCCTGCGAGGGACCGGCCCCAGAACCTTCTTCAGCTGTTGGGCTCCCTCATTGCTGCGCCGGGAGTGGTGCCCTGAGGGTGTCGGTATTGGAGGTTAGATAATTGTGTACCTCATGGAAAGTCAGTTTCGGGGGTGCCGCAAAGCCCAGTTCCATGCTGAGAGGTCCGATCTTCTCCTGGGCGAAGGCGTCGAACTGCTCACGGCTTTCCCAGACATCGGTGACTTGGAATCCTTTATCCGTAGCCGTGGCCCAGTGGGATATCGAACCTGCGGGACCGGGGCCGCCGGGCGTCAAGCCCATTTTCTTGTTGATCTCGTCATATTGTTCAAGCGTCGACCCGTCGAACTCCATGATGATTGCGACTGCCATGATCTTCTCCTTCTTGGGTCGGGTCCGTTTTTTGCAGACGCGCGGGTGGATGGCCTGCCACGTCCGGCAAGGCGAATATAGAACCCCTTGCATGGGGCTTATATACGCAATTCTGCGCATCGCGGGTGCGGACCAAATGGGGTAGCCCCCTACAACTGGCAAACCCTTGAATGTGCTGAATTCCGGCCCCTAGCCTTGAAAAACGAACCATTCGTTTATGGTGGGCAGAACAATGGATGCTGTTGGTGACCTTGCCGGCGAACTCGTCCGGCTGCCGGACCGCGGGACCTATCTGAAAGCGGCCAGCGAGCTCCTGTCGAAGCTTTTCCCCTGCGATGGGCTGGCATGGAATGAGCTGGATATGCAGCAGGTCCGAGCGGAGGTCTACGCCCGCCCCGGGAACCACCCGTTCGGTGATCTTGCCCGGAAACTGCTTGAAATCCGAAACGACCATCCGCTCGTCACAAGCGACGTAGGCGATTCCATGGCCGGCGTGTGGCGCCCGCGGCGCCTCAGCGACATTGTTTCCGACCGGGAGTTCTACGAATCGAGGCTTTATCGTGAAGGCTTCCGGGAGATGCGGATTAACCGACAATTGTCGCTACGGACGGCACAGGCGGGCCCCGGAATATTGCACAGTTGGGTCATGAACCGCTGGAATCATGATTTCAGCGACAGGGAAATGGACCTTGCCAGGGAAATCCAGCCTGTGCTGTGCCTCCTCGACACGGCCTATTCACAGCCGCCAACTGCAACGAACAATCCGTGGCGTGCCGACGAGTTCGGTCTGACGGACCGCGAGGCAGAGATCCTTGCGCTTGTGGCGCAAGGCCTGAAAAGCACAGCTGTCGGCCACCTGCTGGGAATCAGCCCGCGGACTGTGTCCAAACACCTGGAACATTCCTACTCGAAGCTCCGGTGCACCAACCGCGTGGACGCCGTCAGGCTGTTTACAGCGGCCCCCAGCAAGGCCCCGGGTACCGGTAACTTCAGCGTCCCGGCGTGAGCCGCGCATCCCCGTTGCGCCGGTCAACCCACATGAATGCCGGGCCTGGCCGCCTTGTTAGGTTCCGTCTCGCGGAGGATTTCCCGCACCAGCGGAGGCGTATCGCCCTGGCCAAGGAACAGGTAGCGCATGAGGTGGTTGACCGGGCTGCCCTCAGACCATTCGAAGTAGCACTGCGGCATGACCCCGGTCGAGTCCCGGAGGGCCAGCAGGACTGCTGCGATGGCGTTCGGCACGGCGGGGGACTTCACGCGGAGGACCCGGTAGCCGTCAACCTCGATGCCCTCGACCCGGAGCGTGTGGCTGAATTCCGAGGGGTCGGATATCTCAACTTCCAGGAAGATGACGTCGGCGGGGCCAGGGACGGGGTTCAGCCCGCGCTGCTCGAACTCCTTCTCGGCGTATTCCGTCCCGTCCCCGGTCTGGCGTTTGTTCGCGATGATGTGGAGTTCCCGGTCGTACGCGATGGAATCCGTAATGAACTGGCGTGCGGGTTGGTCGAATTCGATGGTGTCGACCCGCAGTTCGGTGGTCCGGGTAACGCGGGACACGAGGGAGACAGCGATGATGCCGCCGATGAAGAACGCGGAGATAAGGAGGCCGTCCGGCTTTTCGATGACGTTATCGGCCAAGGCGTAAAGCAGGATCAGGGTCAGTACAGTGAAGCCCACAGCGCTGGCCCGGCTGCGACGCCGGATGGCCGAGACGGTGACGGCGACCGCCCCCGAGACCATCATGGCCAGGATCCCTGTGGCATAGGCACCGGCTTGGGCGTTCACGTCCGCCTTGAAGGCGATCGTGATACCGATGCTCACCACGGTGTAGACCAGCACAACAGGCCTGACAGCGCGGCCCCACTCGGGCGCCATGCCATAGGCGGGCAGGTAGCGGGGCACGATGTTGATGAGCCCGGCCATTGCAGACGCGCCGGCGAACCAGAGGATCAAGGCGCTGGAGATGTCATAGACGGTGCCAAATCCGGCGCCGAAGAGTTCGTGGGCCAGGAATGCCAAGGCCCGTCCGTTGGCTTGGCCACCCTCCTGGAACTCGCTGGCCGGGATCATGACGGTGGTCAGGAAGCTGGTGGACATGAGGTAGACGCTCATGATCAGTGCAGCGGTGGTGAGCAGCTTGCGGGTATTCCTGACCCGTGAAGCCATGACGTCGTCCGGCGTGCTTCCGGAGGACTTGATCAGCGGCATCATGGAAACCCCGGTTTCGAACCCTGACAGGCCCAGGACCAGCAACGGGAAGGCGATGATGGCCGGGCTGACCAGCCCCATCGGGCCGCCGCCACTGGAGAGCAGCCGGTCTGTCCAGCCGGCCACCAGGGACGGGTCGGCCGCGAGGTGAATGAATCCGGCCACCACGACGGCGGCGTTAAGCAGCAGGTAGATGGCAACCAGCGGGATGGCGACCCCGACGGCTTCATTGAATCCCAGCAGGAACACTCCGCCCAAAATCAGCAGCAGGACCACCGTGATGATCACTGCTCCGCCCTTGAGGGCTTCGGGGATCAAGGGGTTTTCCAGCAGGTGGACTGAGGCGTCGGCGCCCGAGAGCGTGATGGTAATGATCCACGAGGTTGCCACGAAGCCCAGGAGCAGCAGGACGAAGAACTTGCCGCGCCAGAATGGCAGTAGTTTCTCCAGCATGGCCACCGATCCTTGACCATAAGGGCTTTCCTGCGCGACCCTGCGGTACATGGGCAGCATACCCAGCAGTGTCAGGGCCACGATCAGCAAAGTGGCCAGCGGCGACAGCGCCCCAGCGGCCAGGGCTGCAATGCCGGGCAGGTAGGACAGTGTGGAGAAGTAGTCGACGCCGGTCAGGCACATGACCTTCCACCAGGCGTTGGGCTTGTGGTCCTCCTTGGCCTCCGGGCCGCTGGGAGCCACCTGGTTGGCGAGCAGCCAGCGCACCAGAGGATTGCGGTCCGGGCCAGGTGCCTGCTTGAGGTCAACATGCGCGGGGACGACGTGGTCAGAGGGGGTTGTCATCGGGTCTTTCCCTTGGGATCTGGAACCACGGGCCCGAAGCGGAGCCCATGGAGCCGGGCAGGACTGGTTCGGATCGCCGGACCTAAGCTGCTCTTACCCGGCGGTCAGGAGTTCCAGACACTAAAGAGAGGCATGTTGTTTTGGGGCTGGCGGGTGCAGTGCCGGAAACCAGGCTCGGCTCCACGGGCAAGCTGCTTGGTTGGCAGAAGAGTCCTCTGTGCGGTGCACCCTAGCGATGGCGTTCCAAGAGCCACGCCGAATCCACCTGGGCTTCCGGGAGGTGCCGCAGTCTCCTGACCAGGATGGCGAACGGCAACAACAGCAGCTGGAGCATCCCGCTTGCGAGCAGCAGGGCAACGAGCAGGAGGATGTCCGGAAGGTAGAGGAGGAAGACGCCGGCGATTGCGGCGAAATATCCGGCGATGAACCCGAGGATCCTCCTGGTATCCATGATTGCTCCCAAGAACTCGTCACCCGCACTGGGTGATGGACAGTGTTCTGTTGGCGGCCCGGCTCTGTGCAGTACGGAACCGCACTCGCTGGGCGATGCTGCCCGTGGTGGATGACTTCACCGGCGGACTTTTCTGAGCCTCAACCTGCGTCTCGGTCCAGGGCTTTGGCCTGTGACGGAACGGACCCGGCGCCATGGCCTGTGGTGCCGGGGAGCGGTGGCGGCAGGGGGAGGTGGCGCGGAAGCCACGAGCGATGAACCTCTCCTGCGGCGGCGCAACTTCAGGAGGACGAAGACAGTCCCGCCAACCCACATCAAGGCGGCGCCGAGAATCAGAAAGACGGCCTCAACTGTGTTCACGGCTGTTACTTCGGGGAACTTCGGATTGCACCAGCGCCAGCGTGAGCGGGGGCTGAAGATCAATGCTGGTCCTGGGAAGGTGCATACTTTGGAGATGAAATTTACCACTACCCTTCGAGGGAGCGGCAACAAGGTGGGCATCGAGGTTCCCGAGGACGTCGTTCGGGCGCTTGATGCCGGAAAGCGGCCGCCCGTGGTCGTGACTCTCAACGGAAAGAGTTACCGCAGTACCGTAGCGGTGATGGGCGGGCACAACATGATCGGGCTCAGCGCCGCCAATCGGGAGCTTACCGGTACGTCTGCCGGGGACGTCGTGGAGGTGGACCTGGAGCTGGACACCCAGCCGCGGAGCGTCGACGTTCCGCCAGACCTTGCCGCCGCCTTGGATTCCGACCCCGAAGCGAAAGCTTTCTACCAAACGCTGAGCTACAGCAGCCAGCGCCGCTACGTGGAACCGATTGCAGTGTCTAAGACCGCAGAGACGCGGTCACGCCGGATCGCAAAGGTTGTAAGTGACCTTAAGGCCGGCAGAAAGTAGGACCATAAGGCCGCGGTTTAAATGCAGTGAAACGAACTTTCAGTGCTGGCGGGTTCTTAGTGAGGATGTTGCTGAGGGGCGGGTGCCGGAGGCCGCAGGACAACCGCGCAGTGGCGAAGTGCCCCGGACCTCCGGCTTCCCGTTGCTTCCTACTAAGCCTTCACATAGCCGTTGGGGTTCAGCACGAATTTTGTCGCCGCTCCGGCGTCAAATTCGGCATAGCCGCGGGGAGCATCTTCGAGCGGGATGGCCTTGGCGTTGACGGCCTTTGCAATCTGGACCTTGTCATGGAGGATGGCCATCATCAGTTGACGGTTGTACTTCATCACCGGGCACTGGCCCGTAGTGAAGGACAAGGACTTCGCCCAGCCGGTGCCCAAGGACAGTGAGAGGGAGCCGTGCTTGGCTGCTTCATCAATTCCACCGGGATCCCCGGTCACGTAAAGGCCGGGAATGCCAAGGGCACCGCCGGCGGCCGTGATGTCCATAAGGGAATTCAGGACGGTGGCAGGCGCCTCGTGGGAGGCATCCTTTCCGTGGCCGCGGGCTTCGAAGCCGACGGCGTCCACGCCACAGTCCACCTCGGGAACCCCCAGGATCTGTTCAATCTGTTCCTTCGGGTCGCCCTTCGTCACGTTGACGGTTTCGCAGCCGAACGACCTCGCCTGCGCCAGGCGGTCTTCATTCATGTCGCCCACAATCACGACGGCGGCGCCAAGGAGCTGCGCGCCTACGGCCGCAGCAAGGCCCACCGGTCCGGCGCCTGCCACGTAAACGGTGGAGCCAACACCGACGCCGGCGGTCACGGCCCCGTGGAAGCCGGTGGGGAAGATGTCCGAGAGCATGGTCAGGTCCAGGATCTTTTCCAGGGCCTGGTCCCGGTCCGGGAAGCGCAGCAGGTTCCAGTCGGCGTAGGGGACCAGTACATACTCGGCCTGTCCGCCCACCCAGCCTCCCATGTCGACGTAGCCGTAGGCGCTGCCCGGGCGGTCCGGGTTGACGTTCAGGCAGATGCCGGTCTTTCGTTCCTTGCAATTTCGGCAACGGCCGCAGGAGATATTGAACGGCACGGAGACAATGTCGCCCACTTTGATGAATTCGACGTCGGGCCCCACCTCCACCACTTCGCCAGTGATTTCGTGGCCAAGGACCAGGTTCTGCGGAGCGGTGGTGCGCCCCCGGACCATGTGCTGGTCCGAGCCGCAGATGTTGGTGGTCACCGTGCGGAGGATCGCGCCATGGGGTACCTTGCGGCCAACGTTCGCCGGGTTTACGCCCGGGCCGTCCTTGAGTTCGAACGTCGGATAGTCCGTGTCGATGATTTCGACGACGCCGGGTTCCTTGTAGGCAACTGCTCTGTTTCCTGACATGGTCACTTCCTTATCGGTAGGTGTTGCGGGGCGTGTGGAGAAGCCGGGATATCCGGTCATGGACGTTGGACTCCATGCCGGGCGGGTCTGGGATGGAGCAAAGTGCTTTCCCGGGGATGGCCGCGGGCAGTAAGGGAAGGCGCGGAGGGGTGTGCAATTACCAACCCCCTCAACGATATATTCGGGCTACGTCGACTGATATACCAGGCTGGTGTCAGCGTATACGGGGTATTACTGCAGGTCAACAGGGTTTGGGTACCTGCTGCGGCGTCCTCACCAGCCGGAGCGCGCGACCCCCGGGTCATGAGGGGCGGTGTTCGTTCTGTGTTTCAGGCAGCGCCGGATGGCAGGCATGCCGTGAGCGTCAAAGTTCACCCAACTCCTCAGGCGGGACCGCCTGCCCCACGCTGCGTCGGGTCTTTCCGTTCAGCATTGCGGCTTCACAGGTCGTCTTCCGGGCGGGCGGCGAGGATCCGCTTGGCGTTGGTCTGCAGGATGCTGAGTGACTCCTGGATCAGGGGGGATCCGATACTCCCTCGGCGCGCGACAGCCACGATCCGCCGGACGGGCCGCCCTTTGCCGGTTATGCGCAGCCGGACCACGTTCTCTGCGCTATGAAGTGGCGCCAGTCGTGGCAGCAGGCCCACGCCCAGCCCCGCACCTACGAAAGCGATCTGGGTCTCCCACTCCACAGCCTCGTGGGCAATCCGCGGGGTCACTCCAACTGCAGTGAACGCGGCCGTGAAAAGGGCGTGGTAAGTGGAACCGGCGGCTTCGGTGATCCAGGGTTCCGAGGCCAATTCTTCAAGCGTCACAGTTTCCCGCGATGACAACGGATGGTCGGACGGAATGATCACGTCAAGGGGATCGTCGAGCAGAACGGTCTGCTCGAAGCGCAAATCATCGTCGCTGTAGGTGTTGGACTGCATGGCGACAATGACCGCAAGATCGATCCGCTCGGCCACCAGCAAATCGAAGCAACGGGCCGGGTTGGCCTCGAGTACCTGTACCTCCAACTGGGGGCGCGTGGAGCGGAGGGTGGCGGCCAAAGGGGCGAGCAACTGCGCGGCAGCTGTGGAAAATCCACCGAGGCCGAAACGCGACTGCACTTGGTCGCCGGCCTCCATTGCCGCAGCGCGCAGGCTCTCCCAATCCGCGATGAGGGTGTCCGAACCCGCCACGATGAAGCGGCCTGTGGCGGTCAGCCGGACACCCCGGCCGTCCTTCGTCAGCAGCTGCAAACCGAGCACGCGCTGGAGCTCACGCAGTTGGGCTGAGACTGCGGAAGGAGAGTAGCCCGTAAGGTCCGCGGTTCCGCTGACAGTGCCGCATCTGGCGAATACGCGAAGCGTTATAAGCCTTGGATCAATCATGCATCCATTGTGCACGGTTATCCGCTGATTCTTGCGCTTTTGTTGCAGACCCGGCAGCCCTAATGTGACTACAACGACTTTTGGCGACGGGCTGCGGAAACGCGACCCTTGTCTACGCAAACCAGCACACTCACCCACGCCTCTCGGGAGAAAAACCATGACTGCTCCAGTGCACCAGCCCCTCAACGCACGCGGAAAACTCGCTTCATCCTTGCCTGCAGAGCAGCTGGCGGAGATCACTGAGTTGTTTGCATTGCGTCGCACGGGATATTCACTCGACGCCCCTTTCTATACGGACTCCACGATTTTCAAAATCGACATGGAAGCCATCTTTGGCCAGCACTGGATTTTTGCAGCGAGCACCGCTGAACTTCCGGAGCCCGGCGACTACGTCACGGTCGACTATGGGCCCTACTCGCTGATCGTGCTGCGCAACGACGATGGCGGCGTGAACGTCCTGCACAACGTGTGCCGGCACCGCGGTGCCCGCGTCCTGACTGAATCCACCGGGTCAACGGGAAACCTGGTTTGCGGATACCACTCCTGGACTTATTCACCCAGCGGCGATCTGATCCACGCCTCGGCACCGGGAGAAACGAAGTTCGATAAGAGCTGCTTCGGGCTCAAGCGGGCCCACGGCCGCGAGGTGGCTGGGCTTATCTTCGTATGCATCGCTGACGAGCCGCCGACCGACTTCGATGAAACCTCAAAAATCTTTGAGCCCTACCTCGCGCCCCACGATCTGTCGAAGACGAAAATTGCCTACCAGCAGAACATCATCGAAGAGGGCAACTGGAAGCTCGTCATGGAGAACAACCGTGAGTGCTACCACTGCGACGGCCACCCTGAGCTCGCCTGCTCGCTCTTCCCCACCTGGGGCCTCACCGAGGGCCTCATCCCGGCCCACCTTGAGGAAGTATGGGACCGGAACAAGCAGGCGCAGTCCTCCCTTGAGGAGCGCTGCCGCCGCTATGGTCTTCCCTACGAGGTGGTCGAGGAGCTTGACACCCGCATCGCGGGCATCCGCATCTCCCGCGAATCACTCGACGGAGAGGGCGAATCATTCTCTCCGGACGGCCGCAGGCTCTCCAAGAAGCTGCTCGGCGATCTGCCGGACTTCCGGCTTGGCCGATGCTCGATGCACCTGCAGCCCAACAGCTGGTTCCACTTCCTGGGCGACCACGTCATCACGTTCGGCGTCTTCCCCATCAACGAGCACCAGTCACTGGTACGCACCACCTGGCTGGTAGCGGACGATGCCGAAGAAGGCGTCGATTACGACCTCGAGAAGCTCACGTACACCTGGAAGCAGACAAACCTGCAGGACAAGGCGTTTGTTGAGCTCTGCCAGCAGGGTGCCGGGAGCCCCGCCTACCAGCCCGGCCCCTACATGAAGAGCGAATACCAGGTCGAGGCTTTCATTAACTGGTACGTACAGCGTGTGCAGGAGCACCTGGCATGACGGAACTCCTTATCGAGACACCGGTCCGGGAACCCCAGCGCATCCGCGGTCTTGAAATGCCGTGGAACAGGGTGATGGGCAGCACTGAAGCGCCCGCCCGCGCCGCCCGTGCCTTGGGGCCCTGGCATCCGCAGGAGTTCGTGGCGGAATGCGTCGAGACCATCCCCGAGGCCGGCGGCATGATGACGTTCGTGTTCCGCCGCTGCGACGGTGCGCCCCTGGCGTTCCGTGCGGGCCAGTACGTAAACATTGCCTTCCCGGTGAACGGTGAGGAGCACGAGCCGGTGGACCGCAGCTACTCGCTGTCCAGTTCGCCCACGGAACCGTGGACCTTCAGCGTCACCGTCAAGCGCGACCCGGGCGGACTGGTTTCGCCGTGGGTGCACGACAATGTCAGGCCCGGCACTGTCCTGGACATGCTGGGACCCGTGGGGGCCTTCCACCTGCCGGATGCCGACCGGCGCGCGCGCTACCTCTTCCTGGCCGCGGGCGCGGGCATCACCCCCATCATGTCGATGCTGCGGACCATTCACTCGCTGCCCGGGACCGCCAACGTGGTGGTGCTCTACCACGGTGCCGAAGCCGGCGGCTTTGCCTTCCACCGGGAGCTGGCCTATATCGCTTCCGTTGACCCGCGCGTCAAGGTTTTCTATGCCCTGGGCGACCGCGGCAGGCCTGAGGAGTGGGAGGGCTTCAGCGGACGGCTGAGCTCGGCAATGATCGAGGAGGTGGCCCCCGACGCCAACGGCCGGCAGGTCTACGCCTGCGGCCCGGAGGGTTACCTGAACACCGCTACTGAACTGCTCAAGAAGGTGGGCGTCGACGACACCTCGATTTATATGGAGTTCTTCTCCGGAGATCGCAAAACCCTCCTTGAATACCAGGCAGAGATCGCACTGGCATCGGACATCGCGGAGGAAATTGCCGAGGAAATCGCAGACTCGGCTGAGGACTACTACGAAAGCCAGCCCTCAGCGTTCGGGCTATACGAACCCGGCTATGACGCTGAGGGTACCTTGAAGGCATCCGGGCTGCCGCTGGAAATTGTCGAGCCGGAGGCGCCCTCGAGCGAAGCCGGTAAGGGTACTTCAGAGGCGGATTCCGCGGCCCCGTCCCCCGATGCGTCAAGCTTTGACACCGTGGGGACGGGAAGCCTCACCCTTTCCTTCATGCGCACCGGCATCAATGTACGGATCGACCCCGAAGAACACATCCTGGGTGCGGCCCAGCGCGCGGGCGTCCGGATCGGTGCTAACTGCAAGGAAGGCATGTGCGGCTCGTGCAAGGTGGTCAAGCTTTCGGGTGAGGTCGAAATGAACCACCAGGGCGGAATACGGAAGCGGGAAATCGATGCTGGCAAGTTCTTGCCCTGCTGTTCCACCGCTCAGACGGATCTGGTGATTGATGCCTAGAAGTACTGGCCGGTCGGGGCTCATTTAGCCGCCAAAGGGGCCCCGACTGCGCCATATCTGCAAAGCGGCCCAGGTGTTCCAACAGATTCTGATGCCGCCATGGATGCCGAAAGCCTCTGACACGGCACCGGATACCGTGTTTGTGTTGATGGCATGAAAACGAGTCATGCCGCCCTTCGGGCGGTGAAAGCCTTCCACACAGCCGCCTGGTTCAGCATCGAGGCCTGCATGGTCTATTTGCTCTATGCCGGATTCCGCGGCGACACCGGCAGGCGGGCGGCCATGGCTGCTGCAGTTGTGGGCGGGGAGACCCTGGTCTTCGTCGTGAACGGCTTCCGCTGCCCCCTGACGCCGCTCGCGCAACGCCTGGGTGATGCCCGCGGGTCCGTTACCGACATTTACCTGCCGCGATGGTTCGCCCATAACCTGCCGGCCATCCACGTACCCCTTATCGTCCTCGCGGTGGCCCTGCATCGAAGAAATTTCAGGAATCAGCGCGCAGGGCAGCCCAGGCCTGGAAGCCGCCAATGAGGTCGGTCGCACGGCGCAAACCCAGCCGCTGCAGGGTATGTGCAGCCAGGCTGGAGCTGTAGCCCTCATTGCAGACCACCACTATCCGCCGGGTGGGGTCGTCAGCGATGGGGAGCCGGTGGGGGCAGGAAGGGTCGAGCCGCCACTCCAAAACGTTTCGGTCAATAACCACCGCACCCGGTAGATCGCCGTCGCGGTCCCGCTGGTCAACGGGCCGGGTGTCAACGACAAGTGCGCCCGCGGCCATCTCCTTCTCAAGGTCTGATGGCTGGACCCGCTCGAGCCCGGCGCGGCTCTCGAGCAGCAGTTGGTCAATTGTAAGAGGTTCATGCGAACTGCCCGGATCTGAACTGCATGGGCAGGCTGCGGTGCCGTCCTTGACGATATGAGGCTGATCCACCGGGTTCCTCGCTTTACCTTCTGGTCGGTTGGCGTTCCGCGATGCAGCGGAACGTCGCTCAATTCCTAAGGTATGGGCAGAGCCACGGTCAACATGCTTCCGCCCTGCGACCGCGGCGCTGATTGTGGCGGAGCGCGGGGCGCTCTTCTTGGTGGGAGCGTTCGACGGCGCCGGCTGCTCTAAAGGGCGCGGCCGTCCCCGCGCCGTGGCAAAAGGCTGCCCAGGCGGCCGGGCGCCCGGGCAGCTTATTCCACGACCGCAGATCAACTGACTTTTCCGGCATGCCTTTTCTGGGGTTCGTGCCCGTGGCCCCCGGCCACCGGCCTGTCGCCTCCGCGGCGCAGGGTCAGCATCACCAGGCCGGCGGCGAGCAGGCAGCATGCCAGGAAGATGGACGTGGCCAGGAAACTGCCGTGCGTAAGATCCTGCAGATACCCTCCGACATAGGGCCCGACGAATCCGCCGAGGTTACCTACTGCATTGATCAGCCCCATGGCGGTGCCGGCCACGGCGACCGGCATGGCACGGGATGCGGAGGCCCAGAAGGGGCCGTCGTATGCCAAAGCTCCCGCGACGGCGACGCTGATCAGGGTGACAGCAAGGAACGGAAGATTGTCCCCTGTTGCCACCGAGACGACCAGGGCGACGGCACCGATGGCCATCGACAGCAGCACGTGCGTGGAGTACCGGCCGGAACGGTCGGCTGCTTTGGCGTTGTACCAAAGGCCGAACATCGCCAAAACATAAGGAATCGCAGTGATCAGGCCGACCTCTATGGAGGACCCGGAGGTGATCGTCTTGATCACGTGGGGGAGCCAGATGTTGATGCCGTAGAAGCCGATCTGGATGAGGAAGTACACCAGGGTCAGGCGCCACACCACTGCGTTGGACAGGACATGGCGCAGGCCGAGCTTTTCCTGCTGGGGATGGGCCGCAGCGTCGGCAGCCAACCCTTTCTCGATGTACTCGCGTTCCTGCACCGAGCACCACTTCGCTTCACGCGGGTGATCGGCGATCAGGGACCACCACAGGGGTGCGGCGATGATGAACGGGAAGATGCCTTCGATGATGAACAGCCACCGCCAGTCCGAGAAAGAGAGGATCCACCCGGAGAGGGGCGCAGTGATGATTGACGCGATGGCGATGTTCATCATCCAGAACGCATAGGCCCGGGCCCGTTCGGCGGCGGGGAACCAGTGGCTGATCAGGACAAGGATGGCGGGCCAGATCCCGGCCTCTGCGACGCCAAGGAAGAAGCGCACCACGAGCAGCTGGGTGAAGTCCTGGATGAATCCGGAAAGGACGGCCAGCACGCCCCACACGAGCACCATGATGCCCACAAATTTCTTGGCACTCCAGTGCTCGGCCAGATGGCCGCCCGGTATCTGCAGGACGAGGTAGCCGATAAAGAAGATCCCGGCGGCCAGTCCCTGTTGGGCCGCGTCGATGCCCAGGTCCTGGTGGAGTCCATTGAGGGCGAACCCGATGTTGGTTCTGTCCATGAACGAGATGATGTAGACGATGATTGCGACAGGGATCAGCCTCTTCCACCGGGCATTGCCCACTGCCGGCGCTGACGTGACGTTGTATGCCATCGGATTTGCTCCTTCGCAATATGGCTTATAGGTAGCACCCCAGCATGCTGTTGCTCTTCCGCGGTCCCAGGGGTCCGGCATTACGTACAGGACGCAAGGATCAGGACTCTTTCAGGAAGCCGGCAGCGGGGCGGCGAATCCGGGGACCGTCAGCCGGCCGGCGGTCCTCCCATATGGACCACTCTTTTATTGAATAGCAACTGTTGCGCGAACGCAAGAGTTAACCTGGACCGCCTGTCAGCCTGTTCTTTCGCGGGCTGGCCGGTCACCGGACTGATGGGAGCCGGGCAAGGGCGTGTCGCTGCGGCCCGGCCGCCCATGGCCGAGTTGCAGGGCGCAGTGAATAAGGGGGAAGTGGCTGAAAGCCTGCGGGGTGTTTCCAAGTTGACGATGGTTCCGCGGGTCCCATTCTTCACTGAGCAGGCCTACGTCATTGCGTAGTGCGAGCAGGCGTTCAAACAGTTCCGTGGCCTGGCCGCGGCGGCCGATCCCCAACAGCGCGTCCACCAGCCAGAAGGAACAGGCCAGGAATACGCCTTCGGTACCGGGCAGCCCATCATTGGCCGCTTCGGGGTGGTAGCGCAGGACGAAGCCGTCCTGCGTGAGGTTTTTCTGGATTGCCTCAACGGTGCCCGTGACGCGTGGATGGTCGTGCGGAAGAAACCCGACCCGGGGGATGAGCAGCAGGCTGGCGTCGAGTTCGGTGCTGCCATAGGACTGGACGAAGGTGTTTTGTTTCTCATTAAAGGCGTGGGTCATGACGTCATCGTGGATGTGCGTGCGCAGCGCGGCCCAGCGGTCCCGGGGACCTGGCAGCCCGAACTGCTGCACTCCTTTGACCATCCGGTCCGCAGCCACCCAGGCCATGACCTTTGAGTGGGTGAAGTTGCGGCGCGGCCCGCGCATTTCCCACAGGCCGTTGTCCGGCTGGTCCCATGCCCCTTCAAGGTATTCCATGAGGGCCACCTGGATGTCCCAGGAGTCATCAAGGGCGCCCGCAGGGGCAGCGGCCCGGGTGAGGGCCAGGCCATCGAGTACTTCACCCCACACGTCCAGTTGCAGTTGCGGCGCCGCTGCGTTTCCTGTCCGCACTGGCTTGGAGCCTTCGAATCCCCCCAGCCACGGCAGTTCCGTTTCCGGCAGGCGGCGTGTCCCGTCCAGCCCGTACATGATTTGCAGGTCGGCTGGATCACCGGCGACTGCCCGCAGCAGCCATTCCCGCCAGGCAGCGGCTTCCTCGGTATACCCGCAGGCGAGCAAGGACTGCAGCGTCAGGGTGGCGTCCCGGAGCCAGCAGAAGCGGTAGTCCCAGTTGCGGCTTCCCCCGGGGTCTTCGGGCAGGGAGGTTGTGGGGGCTGCGACGATCCCGCCAGTAGGTGCGAAGATCAGTGCTTTAAGCGTGATGAGGGACCGTTCCACGGCGTCCTGGTAGTCGCCTGACATGGTGTTGCGGCTGATCCACTGATCCCAAAACGCCTGGGTAACGGCCAGGGCGCGTTCAGGGTCGGTCCGGTCCGGGACCGGCTTATAGCTGTGGGCCCAGCGCAGGACGAATGGGATCCGGTCTCCGGCTTTGACCGTGAACTCGCTGATGGTCCGCATGTCCTCGCCCTTCAGCGGAGCGGGGGTAGTGAGGTAGGCGGCGTCCGGTCCTGCGACGGCACTGATGCCGTGGTCCATGCGGCGGACCCACGGAATGATCCGTCCGTAGTCGAAGCGCAGCAGCAGTTCCCCTTTCATGGGGACGCTCCCTTTCAGGCCCTCCACAATGCGGATCATGTCTACTGAATCATCGCGGGCGGGCATGAAATCCGTCACCCTGACGCTTCCCCCTGGAGTGTCCCATTCCGTCTCCAGGATCAGGGTCCCGGGCCGGTAGCGGCGCCTGGTGCAGTTGCCCGCACCGGCCGGTGCCAGGAGCCAGCGTCCCGCCTCCGGGGAGTCCAGCAGGGCCGCGAAGCAGGCCGGCGAATCGAAATTGGGCAGGCACATCCAGTCTATGGATCCGCTGCGGCCCACCAGGGCAGCAGTATGCAGATCGCCCACCATCGCATAGTCGCTGATCTCTGGCATCAGGCGCTTTCCTGCACATATTCCGGTAACGGTGGTTCGGCCGGTCCACCTCGCGGGTTCTTCATGGGTGAGTCCTTTCCGTGTGTGTCCGGCTCCCTCGCAGCGGGTCGCTTCGGCGCCGGCGGGCGTGTCACTGGACCCGGTATTTCCCGGCCTCTGCCGCGCGCAAGGCGAGCCCGTTGCCAGGGCCGTCGCCCGGGCTCAGTGACCCGCCCGCGGGATCCAGCGTTCCGTCGAAGAAGAGATTCTCAATGCGGACGTGGTCGTGGAACCACTCCAAATGCCGGAAGTTGGGAGTGGCGGCGGCGACGGCGGCGCTGAGGTGGGGAGCGCAGTGGCCTGATACTTCCAGCCCGTGGGCAGCGGCCAGGGCAGCGATGCGGAACCATTCGCTGATGCCGCCGCACCGGCTGACGTCCGCCTGAAGGCAGTCGACGGCATCGGCGGCACACATGCGCTGGAAGTAGGGGAGCCCGGTGCCGTATTCACCGGCGGCAACGTCCGCTTCCACGGCGTCCCGGACCACCCGCAGCCCGGCCAGATGGTCGCTGGAGACCGGTTCCTCAAACCAGGTCACGTTCTCCGCATCAACCTCGCGCATGACGCGGACGGCCTGCTTGGCGGTGTAGGCGCCGTTGGCGTCGACAAAAAGTTCCGTGTCAGGGCCGACGGCGGCACGCGCCTGGCGGATGCGCGCCAGGTCCCGTGGCACGTTCGTTCCGTTGTCCTGGCCGATCTTGATCTTCACGCGCGGGATCTGCTGGCCCTGGGTCCAGCCTTCGAGCTGGTTCCGCAGCTGTTCGTCCGAATAGCTGGTGAAGCCGCCGCTGCCATAGATGGCCACTTGGTCGCGTACCGCACCGAGCAGCTGGTGCAGCGGCAGGTCCAGGAGGCGGGCCTTCAGGTCCCAGAGCGCGCAGTCGACGGCGGACACGGCATAGGACGCCAGCCCCGTACTTCCGGGGTTCCGCACCGCACGTGCCATCGCCCACGCCGCGGCCGGCACGGCGAGAGCATCCACGCCCAGGACGGCGGGGCCGAGGAGTTCCTCCACCAGGGCGGCTGCCGCCGCGGGTGCGTAGGTCCAGCCCATGCCGGTCTTCCCGCCCGCTGCTGCCTGGACCAGCACCATGGTGGTGGACTCCCACCAGAACGTGCCGTCCGCTTCCGGGCCGTCCGTAGGCACCGTGTAGGCGGCGGCCTGGACTGCGGTGACGGGCGCTTCGGCACTGGCCAAGGGTCAGCCCTCCTTGTGCGGGAGGAATTCCTGGATCTTTGTCTTGACCCCTTCTTTCACCACACCCCAGGCGCTGTCGTCGCCTTTGACCATTGCCTCGGCGGTCTTGCGGGCCTGCTCCAGGGTGGCGTGCGGGGGGATTGGCGGGATGTCGGGATCGGTGCGGACATCCAAAAGTGTGGGCCTGTCCGCGGCAAGGGCTTTCTCCCAGGCCGGTCCGACGTCGTCGGGATTATCCACGTGGATTCCCTGCAGCCCCAGGCTGTCCGCGAAACCGGCGTAGTCGACGTCGGGCAGCGCCTGGGACTCGCGGAAGGCGGGTACGCCGCCCATGGCGCGCATTTCCCAGGTGACCTGGTTCAGGTCGTTGTTATGCAGGACAGCCACGACCAGGCGTGGATCGTCCCATTCACGCCAGTAGTGTTTGACCGTGATGAGCTCTGCGAGCCCGTTCATCTGCATGGCGCCATCTCCGGCGAAGGCGATGGCGGGCCGGTCGGGATGGGCGAACTTGGCGCCGATGGCGTATGGGACACCGGGTCCCATGGTGGCAAGGTTGCCGGACAGCGAGCCGCGCACCGAACCGTGGAATTTCAGCTGCCGCGCATACCAGTTGGCCGACGAGCCCGAATCGGCACTCAGCATGGCGTTGTCCGGAAGCCGGGTGGAAAGTTCAGCAAACAGTCGCATGGGGTTGACGGGATCGGCGCTGACCATAGCCTCGTCGTGCATGGTTTCCCACCAGCGGCTGATGGATGCTTCGAGGCCCTCTTGCCAGGACCTGTCCTTCTTGCGGTCCAGGTGCGGGATCAGCGCCCGCAAGGCGGTGCCGGCGTCCGCGACGATGTTGAACTCGTTGGTGTAGCGCAGGCCGATCATTTTGGGGTCGACATCGATCTGGACACCCCGCGCCTGCCCCGGTTCGGGCAGGAACTGCGTGTAGGGAAAGCTGGATCCCACAGTGAGCAGCGTGTCGCAGTCCCGCATCATCTCGTAGCTGGGGCGCGTCCCCAGCAAACCAATGGAGCCCGTGACATACGGCAGGTCATCCGGGAGGGAGTCCTTGCCCAGCAGCGCCTTGGCCACGCCCGCGCCCAGCAGTTCAGCCACTTCCCGGACCTCATTTGCCGCGCCGCGCGCGCCCTGACCGATGAGGACAGCCACTTTTGTCCCCTCGTTCAGGAGCTGCGCGGCGCCCCGGATGGATGCGCTGTCCGGCTGGATGTCGGGCCAGTGGATTCCCAGGCTGGAAGGCACCATCTTGAACTCGTGGGTGGGCGGGGCATAGTCGAGTTCCTGGACATCGGCGGGGATAATCACGGCGGTGGGAGCCCGCTGTGCATCCGCGATCCGGATGGCCCGGTCGATGACGTTGGGCAGCTGCTGGGGAACGGTGACCATCTGGACGTAGTCCGACGCTACGTCCTTGAACAGGGTCAGCAGGTCAACTTCCTGCTGGTAAGACCCGCCCATGGCGCTCCGTGCCGTCTGTCCCACGACGGCCACCACCGGAACATGGTCCAGTTTGGCGTCGTACAGGCCGTTGAGCAGGTGGATGGCCCCAGGGCCCGAGGTGGCCATGCAGACGGCCGGGCGCCCGCCGAACTTGGCATAGCCCACGGCCTCGAAGGCCGCCATCTCTTCGTGCCGGGCCTGGATGAATTTCGGCTGGTTTCCCGCCTTGCCGAAGGCGGCGAGGATACCGTTGATGCCGTCTCCGGGGAAGCCGAAGACCTTGTCCACGCCCCACTCGGCCAAGCGGGAGAGCAGGTAGTCAGCCACTGTTGTTGCCATGATCAGTCTTCCTTCGTGCTCATCGGGGCACCCCTGCGGGCACCTTGGATCAGGTCGCGGGCGGCCCGGGCCGCCAGGGCCATGATGGTCAGGGCGGGGTTCGCGCTGCCCTGCGTGGGCAGGACGCTGCCGTCGGTGACCAGCAGGTTGGGTACCGCGAAACTCCGCAGGTTGCGGTCCACAACTCCATCCCGCTCGCCGGCGGCCATCCGGGCACCACCCACCAAATGTGCGTAGCGGTTGATGGTGATCACTTCTTCCGCTCCCGCCGCGGTCAGGATCTGCTCCATGACCTTTTGCGCTGCGGACATCAGCTGCCGGTCGTTGTCGCACTGGCTGTAGCTGAAGCAGGCCACCGGGATGCCGTTGCGGTCCGTCTCGTCCGCCAGGGTCACCCGGTTTTCCTTCAGGGGGAGGAACTCGCAGAGGGCCCCAAGGCAGGCCCAATGCGGGTAGTCGCTCATGTAGCGGCGCAGCGCAGCACCCCAGTGTCCCTGCGCCGCAACATGTTCCGCCCAGGTGATGGGAAGGGGGGAAACGGTCTGGATGGAGAAGCCACGCTTGTACGGTTGTGCCGGGTCTGTCTCGTAGAACTCCTCCGTGCTGACCTCCGGGGGCGGGGCCTTCCACATCCGTACTTCGGCCTGGAACCGTCCGGCCGTCTGCGGCGCCCCCTGGACCATCAGGTAGCGGCCCACCTGGTCGAAGTCGTTGCACATCCCATCCGGGAACCGCGGTGACGTGGAGTTCAGCAGCAGCCTGGGCGTTTCGATCGAGTAGCCGGCCACGGCCACCATTCGGGCGCGCTGGAACCTGTGCACGCCCCCTTGGACGTACTCGACGCCGGTCGCCAGGCCGGTGGACTCGTCGAACCCTACGCGGGTGGCCATGGAATCGGCCCGGATTTCGGCGCCGTGGGCCAGGGCGTCCGGGACATGGGTGATCAGGGGAGAGGCTTTGGCATTGACCTTGCAGCCTTGGAGGCAGAAGCCGCGGTAAATGCAGTGCGGGCGGTTGCCGAAGCGGCCGTTGGCGATGGCCACCGGCCCCACCTTTGCGGTGATGCCGCAGGCGTTGGCGCCTCTCAGGAACAGCTCCCCGTTGCCGGACAGAGGGTGTGGCCGGTGGGGGTAGCTGTGCGGGTCGCCCCACGGCCAATGCTCTCCGGAGACCGGCAGTTCGGCCTCGATGTCCTCGTAGAACTCCCGGAGTCCGGCGTACTCAAGCGGCCAGTCGGCGCCTACTCCGTCCGCGCTGAACGTGTGGAAGTCACTCGGATGGAACCGGGGAGTGTAGCCAGCGAAATGAACCATGGAGCCGCCTACTCCCCGGCCCGAATTGTTCGAGCCCAGCGGAACAGGATCCTTCCCGGTGATGACCCGCGGCTCGGTCCAGTAGAGATGGTGGGAGCCGGCCTCGTCGCTGACCCAGTCCTCTTCGGGGTCCCAGAACGGCCCTGCGTCCAGGCCCACGGCCCGCCACCCGGCCCGTGCGAGTCGCTGGAGCAGTGTAGCGCCACCGGCACCGCAGCCCACGATGACAATGTCCACCTCGTCGTCCTCGCGGAAACGGCGCATGTCAGCGCGCAGGCGCTGGTTGCTGCCGGGCCCGGCGGGCAGCAGCCACGCCGACTCGTTGCGCCTGCGCAGGCTGTTCACCGGCCGGTCCTTCGGGTGGGGTCTGCACCAGGTTGGACGTCGCGCACTTCGAATGGCTCCAGCCGGTCCACCCCGAGGTTTTTGTAGCCGCGGGGGTACGCAGGGCCGGCAAAGCCGATCTCGTCCCAGGCCAGGGGGTGGGAGTAGAACGCGGTGCAGGCGTACCGGGTCCACAGGCTCCAGACCCGGTCGGCGGGGAGGCCGTGCCAGAGGCCCTGCTCCAGGTCACAGATGTCCTGCAGCAGTCCGGCCTGCCTCTCGCGGCTGAGCTGGGCGAAGGTGCAGTCTTCGCGGGAGCGGGCCTCCTGGTCGAGCGCTGCCAGGGAGGCGCGCCATGCCTCGCCGTCGCGGGGCATGTTGTCATAGTGCCAGCCGTCTGTCTGCTCCTCGGCCAGGCGGGCGTCCACCATGTTCACCAGCGGCACCCGCGGCTCCGCATCCTGGTCAAGCAACTGGTCCAGGAGCGCACGCGCCGCTGCCTCCTCCTCCGGGGTGAAGAAGCGCACGTCCGGAGGCAGCGCCATCCTTGACTGCACGACGGCGGCCGTCACCGGATCCCAATGCCGCACCTGCGCAAGGGTGCTGAAGCCCGGATACCGGCCGCCGCCGTCATCCTCGGCCAGGGGGAGCGCGCTCACGGCTCCCGCCTCAGGATCGACGCCAGGACACCCATGCCGCCCACCATGGTGACCAGCAGCGGTGCAAACAGGGGCGGCCCCATCTCCAGGTTGTAGCGCAGGTTGGACAGGCCCCCGGGCTTCTGCCGGATACCCTGCAAGTGAAGCCAGGTGCCCTGCAGGCCGTTCACCACGATGGCGGCGCTGGCCAGCGGAAGCGCCGTCTTGGCCATGCGGCGGCTGAAGACTGCGGCCACTCCTGCCGCTGCGCCCACCGGGCCCAGGGCCACGGGGGCCCACATCCACTTGTTGCCGAAACTTGCCTTGTCATGCTCAAGGAAGATCTCCGCGGCGGTCACCAGGGCGCCTGCCGCCGTCAATGCGGAGAGGGAACGTTCAAAGCGGCCCGTTTGTACGTTTCTGATCAGCCGGTCGATGCCGTTGACTGTTCCCGCCACGGTACGTTCTGCCTGGTGTGTTCTCACGATTCTCCTTACTGATGAGATTCCCCGCCTGGATCCAGTGAAACCTTCAAACTTTGCGGGAAAGCAACTATCGGAGGAAACTGGTGCGCATGGATGCAGCTGGTGGGTCTGACCCAATCCCGGAACCGTCGAGTCGGGAAGTGGAGGCAGTGCTGCGCGCTGCGGACACCCTTCTGGGTGTTGTGGCCCGGTCAGTTGCCGAGGTTGAGGACGTGGTGAATACGCCGCAGCTGCGGGTGCTGGTCCTCATCCACACCCGCGGACCGCAGAACCTCGGCGGGGTGGCCGCTGAACTTGGGGTGCATGCTTCCAACGCCACCCGCATCTGCGACCGCCTCGTCGCGGCTGACCTTCTCGAGCGGCG
Organism: Pseudarthrobacter sp. rb; assembly: GCF_056389225.1. Taxonomy (NCBI): domain Bacteria; kingdom Bacillati; phylum Actinomycetota; class Actinomycetes; order Micrococcales; family Micrococcaceae; genus Pseudarthrobacter; species Pseudarthrobacter sp. rb. The sequence goes on from NZ_JBWJAR010000002.1 coordinate 42,865, forward strand.
CGAAGACCCGGCAGACCGGCGGTACGTCCGGCTGGAGCTGACCCCAAAGGGAAAATCTCTGGTGGATTCCGTGCTGGACCACCGGCGGCAGGCGATCGCGGAGGTTATCTCGAGGATGCCGTCAGGCCGCCGTCCGGCACTGGCTGCTGCACTGGAGGCCTTCGCCGCTGCCGCCGGTGGCCAGGGCACCTCCGACGGACGCTTTACCTTGGGAGCCGGCACGTAAACTGACCGGATTATGCTGCCGCAAGCCATGCTTACATTGAACTCCGATAGTTGCGGTGGCGCAATAGTTGGCAGTTTGCTTTTGACTGGTTCTTCTTCCCTGGCAGCATGCTGGCGAAAGGCACTCAAAGCGGCCTGATGCCCCACTCGCCGGTGTGGGATTGCTTGGGCTCAAGGGTGATCAGGCCTTCACCGGAGTTTAAGGCGTCAGGGGCGCACGTCATGGGTTCCACTCCCAGACCCGTGCGCCGCCTGTCCAGCTGTGGGAGGGTGTCCCCGGTGAAGATTTCCAGGTACGGATAGGACTCATCCACCCACAGCTCGACACCTCCGGAGCGGTCCGGCCGCAGGATTTTTACCCTGGCCCGTCCGTCCGCATCACGCGTCAGGTCCGTATAGGCAACATCGATGTGCCGACCTCCCAGCTGCTGGAGTTCCCGCAGGTCGTACTCTGTGCCATCCACGCGCTCATGGCCGGTGGGGATGCCGTGTTCGTCAACCGGCAGGAAGGTGCGCCCGGGCACCTGCACCAGGCCGGCGTTGATGGCGCCCGCGGGCCCGGAACCGGTACTGAGGTAGGGATGCGCCCCCGTTCCGAACGGGCAAGAGGATGCACTGCGGTTGACGACTGTGGTCCGCACGCTCAAGCCGTGATCGCCCAGCTCATAATCCAGCCTGGCATCGAGAACCCACGGCCAGCCCTGGCAGGCGTGAAGGGTATAGGTGAAGGAAATCCTGTCCTTCACATGCTCCACAGCCGGGACGTCCCAGTTCCGCCAGCGGGTCAGGCCATGGATTGCCCCGCCTTTGTCCGGCTCACTCAGGTCCAGCTGAAACTCCTTGCCGTCCCACTCGTACCTGCCGTCCTTGACTCTGTTGGGCCAAGGAATCAGGGACTGCCCGCGCGCGCCCGTGCACATGTCGTCCGGCCCGTACCCATCCAACAGGTTCCGGCCGTCGCACAAGTACGCGCGAAGGGCGCCCCCCACTTCGGTCAGCATGACACTTTGCCGGCCGGCGGTGATTTCATACTGTCGGCCCGAGGGAAGCCAGCGTGCTGCCCCTGGGCCGTCCGGCGCTTGCCCCGCATTCATGGTGGTCCCCCCGTCAGTCCAGCAGCTCGAGGACGACCTTGACGTCGTCGGGTTGGTGGCCGAAAGCCTCACGGAAGCTTTCCAGCGGAAGCCTGCGGCTGATGAGGCGGCGCAGCCAGTCACGGTCCGCTTTCGCCAGGGCCTGCGCTCCGGCGTCGTAATGGCGGCGGTTGGCGTTGACGCTGCCGAACACCACGCCGTTCATGAGCACCTCCTCCCGGTTGAGGGCCCCGACGTCCACTTTCGTCTGTTTCCCGGTTCCCGAGACGCCGGTGAGGCAGGTGATGGCATCCTGGTCCCGGCAGGTGAGGGCATCAAGAACCACCGGTGTGACTCCCGTGCATTCGACCAGGACGTCGGGCTTGAGGCCCGATTCCGGGAGGGGTTCGCTGTGATAGGTGGCGCCCAAGTCGCGGACAAGCTGTGGCTTGGGGCCGTCGGTGACGACGTCGAAGACGTGGACGTCCAGGCCCTGTTGGACCCCCACCAGTGCCGCGAGCAGCCCGACGGGCCCCGCTCCGGTAACCACGGCGGTGTGGGGATCGAAAAAGGCCCGCTGCCCAATCCTGTTGATCTGTTCCCAGGCCTTGGCGACGATGGTGGTGGGCTCCAGGAGGACGCCCACGTCCTCCATCCCGGGATCGAGTTTCACCATTGCATCGGGGTCCGCGCGCCAATGCTGCCGCGCGAAACCGTCGAGGCCCTTGATCCCGTGCTCGGTGTATTTCCCGTTCAGGCACATGTCCCATTCTCCGGCGTCGCAGGCCTTGCACGGTTCCGGGTCAGGCCTGCGGACAATGCCCACCACCAGGTCTCCCTTTGCCAGGCCGGAATCCGGGGGAGCGTCGAGCACCCGGCCCAGGTTCTCGTGCCCCAGTACCAGGAAGTCCTGGCCGGGCGGCGCTTCCCCGTATTCCGCCGCGATGATCTCGCTGTCGGTTCCACAGAGTCCCACGGCCAGCGCCTCCACCAGCACCTGGCCCTCGCTGGCCGGCGGCTCCGGTATATCGCGGAGGTGGATTGAGTCCTTTTTTCCAGGTGTAACTGCCAGTGCACGCATCGTCTCTCCTCAAGCAGAAGGTCCGTACTGCCAGTCTCACCCATTACTTGCGCATGCGCAATAATCATCGAGTGGCAAAGGCGTCGGCGACGTCCGTGACGTCCGCCTCCTTTGGGCCAGGGCGGGAATACCAGAACGTGCTCTTGCCTTGTTATGAGTGAGGCGCCCACCGCAGGCTGCCTCGCTCGAAAGGACCCCCTTGCCCGTAGCTTTCATTCCATTCACCATGCATGCCTCTGCCCGGCATGACCACCGGCGCACCTTCCGCACCGACATCGAACGCTTGACCGACGGACATCTCCGGTCAACGCCGCTGGACGTACTCAGATCGACGAACACCCAGGCTGTGTTCCGCGGCGCCGTTCCAAAAGGCGCACATACCGCCACTGATGCCAGCCTCGCCAAGTACCTCCAGGACCGTCTCGCCAGCGAGAACATCCACCTGGATCTCAGCGTCAGCATCGAGCGGTAAAACACATCTGCGACGCCCGCCCGCCGGGCGTACAGAACGGCCATTGCGGCACCGGAACCTCCGGGACCTGCAATGGCCGTTTTCCTTGTTGGGACGGGAACCGGCCGCCGTCGTTCCGGCTGCGCAGGTCCGTGCAGGCTCTCCTGCCGCCTACCGGCCCAGGCGGGACCTCCCCGCGGGACACGCCCAGCCTTGTCCTGTTGCTCCCGCCGTCGTCTGGGATATGCTCCAGAAATGGCACCGCGAAGTTTTCTTCAATGGCCGGTCGTCCGTCAGCTAAGCACGGGCGACCTGTTGGGCCGTGGGCCGTCGGTAACGTCGGCCAAGACAAAAGCAATAGCCCCCCGGACCGCCACTGCCGACCGCGTCGTGCAGAGCGTGTGCCCTTACTGCGCCGTTGGATGTGGACAGCGTGTCTACGTCAAGGACGAGAAGGTCGTCCAGATCGAGGGAGATCCGGACTCGCCGATTTCGCGCGGCCGCCTGTGCCCCAAGGGCTCTGCGAGTGAACAGCTGGTTAACTCGCCCGGCCGGCAGACCAAAGTGCTTTACCGTGCGCCCCGTTCCACGGAGTGGCAGCGCCTGGACCTGGCGACGGCCGTCGAGATGGTGGCCGACCGGTTCATCGAGACGCGCCGCAGGACCTGGCAGCAGGAAGACGACCAAGGCCGGCTGCTGCGCCGCACCATGGGCATCGCCTCACTGGGCGGCGCAACCCTGGACAACGAAGAAAACTACCTGATCAAGAAGCTCTTCACAGCCGCAGGGGCGGTGCAGACCGAGAACCAGGCCCGCATATGACACTCCGCCACGGTTCCCAGTTTGGGAGCCTCGTTTGGACGCGGTGGTGCTACGCAATCACTGCAGGACATGGCCAACGCCGACTGCATCGTCATCCAGGGTTCCAACATGGCCGAGTGCCATCCCGTGGGGTACCAATGGGTGGCGGAGGCTAAGGCCCGCGGAGCGAAGGTCATCCATATCGACCCCCGCTTCACGCGGACGTCGGCGGTCTCGGATAAGCACATCCCTATCCGTGCGGGTTCTGACGTCGTACTGCTTGGTGCGCTCATCAACTACGTGATCACCAACGATCTCTGGTTCAAGGAGTATGTCAGCGCCTACACGAACGCTGCCACGCTGGTCCATGCCGACTACCGCGACGCAGAGGACCTTGGCGGACTGTTCTCCGGCTTCGACCCGGAGAAGGGCGCCTATGACACATCCTCCTGGGCCTATGCGGAGAAGGGGGAGGGCGCCATCGACGAGCCGGGACCCGGTTCGGAACATGGCGCCGATGCCACGGCGCGCGCCGCCGGCCACGCCTTTGGCAGTGGCGGGCCACCCCTGGAGCACGCCGAAGTGCAGCGTGACGACACGCTCGAGGATCCACGGACCGTTTTCCAGATCGTGAAGCGGCACTACGCCCGCTACACGGCGGAGATGGTGCAGGATATGTGCGGCATCAGCGTCGCCGACTTCGAGTATTTGGCCCGTACCATCACGGAAAACTCGGGACGCGACCGGACCACCTGCTTCGCCTACGCGGTCGGCTGGACCCAGCACTCGCTGGGGGCGCAGTTCATCAGGGCCGCAGCCATCCTGCAGCTCCTGCTCGGAAACGTCGGACGCCCGGGCGGCGGCATCATGGCCTTGCGGGGCCACGCCAGCATCCAGGGTTCCACGGACATCCCCACCCTGTTCAACCTCCTGCCCGGGTACCTCCCAATGCCCAGCGCCGGACGCCATGACAGCCTTGAGGAATACCTGTCCGTTATTGGGTCGAAACAGCAGAAGGGCTTCTGGGCAGACGCCGATGCCTACACCATCAGCCTCCTGAAGGCCTGGTGGGGCGACGCTGCGACGGAAGACAATGACTGGGCCTACGACTACCTGCCCAGGCTGACCGGAGCTCACGGCACGTACGAGACAGTGATGGGCATGCTCGATGACGAAGTCGAGGGCTACTTTATCCTTGGCCAAAACCCGGCAGTGGGCTCCGCCCACGGCCGGATGCAGCGCCTCGCCATGTCCCATTTGAAGTGGCTTGTGGTGCGTGACCTGAACCTCATCGAGTCCGCCACCTGGTGGAAGGACGGCCCGGAGATCGAATCCGGCGAACTGCGCACTGAGGACATCGAAACCGAGGTGTTCTTCCTGCCCGCCGCGACCCACGTGGAGAAGGCCGGCTCCTTCACCCAGACCCAGCGGCTGCTGCAGTGGCGGCACCAGGCAGTGGCCCCGCCGGGGGAGTGCCAAAGCGAACTGCAGTTCTTCTACGAGCTGGGCCAACGGATCCGCGAGAAGCTGGCCGGCTCCGAGGACGAACGCGACCGGCCGCTGCTCGACCTGACGTGGGACTATCCCACGGACGAGCACGGTGACCCGGACGCCGAAGCGGTGCTTGCCGAGATCAACGGCCGTCACGTGACCGGTCAGGATGCCGGAAAGCCCGTTTCCGCATACACGGAACTCCGCGCCGACGGTTCCACGGCGGCCGGCTGCTGGATCTACACCGGCGTGTACGCTGACGGTTTCAACCACGCCGCCAACCGCAAGCCGGGCCGGGAGCAGGGACCGGCGGCTCCGGAATGGGGCTGGGCATGGCCCGCCAACCGCCGGATCCTCTACAACCGCGCGTCCGCCGATCCCGCCGGCAAACCGTGGAGCGAGCGGAAGAAATACATCTGGTGGGACCAGGAGCAGGGTAAATGGGTCGGAGACGACATTCCGGACTTCCCGATCGACCGGGCACCGGGCAGCAAGCCCGATCCCTCCGTGGGTGGACCGGCCGCGCTCAGCGGAGACGATCCGTTCATCATGCAGGCCGACGGCAAGGGCTGGTTGTTCGCGCCGAAGGGCCTGTTGGACGGCCCCCTTCCCACCCACTACGAGGCCCAGGAATCACCGGTGGCCAACGCGCTGTACCCGCAACAGCAAAGTCCTGCGCGGCTGGTGTTCCCCCGTGCGGACAACCTCAGCGCGCCCAGCGCCGGCACCAGCGGGGCGGACGTTTACCCGTTTGTCTTCACCACGTACCGGCTCACGGAGCACCATACGGCGGGCGGGATGAGCCGCTGGCTCCCGTACCTGTCGGAGCTGCAGCCGGAGATGTTCTGCGAGGTGTCGCCTGAACTGGCAGCTGAGCGCGGACTGGAACCGTACGGGTGGGCCACCATCATTTCGCCCCGCTCTGCCATCGAGGCGAAGGTGCTTGTGACGGACCGCATGAGGCCGCTGGCAGTTGGCGGCCACACCGTGCACCAGATCGGTCTGCCCTACCACTGGGGCGTGGGCAGCAACGCGGTGGTCAGCGGTGACGCGGCCAACGACCTGCTGGGTGTGACGCTGGACCCCAACGTCCAGATCCAGGAATCCAAGGTGGCCTCCTGCGACATCCGTCCGGGCCGCCGCCCGCGTGGCGAAGAACTCCTCGCCCTGGTTGCCGAGTACCAGACGAGGGCCGGTCTGACCCCCGAGACCGGTAACCAAGCGGTCACCGACCCCGCGGCGGAAGGCATTGATCCTCGGGGGAAAGATGGCGACGCCGATGGTGGGCCGGGATGATGAGCGTCATCGCCGGCCCGGCCGGCACATACATTGACCGGCCCGGAACGCTGTCTGCCGGCAGCGTTCCGGGTTTCGACGCGACGTTGGAGAACTAGATGGGCCAGCTGTCCGGACCGACCGACCCCACCGCCGATGCCCATTGGGAGCACAACCATCCGCGCAAGGGGTTCTTTACCGACACCTCGATCTGTATCGGCTGCAAGGCCTGCGAGGTCGCCTGCAAGGAATGGAACCACAACCCGCAGGACGGCAACCTGGAACTGCTCGGATCCTCCTACGACAACACCGGCTCCCTGGGCGCCAGCACCTGGCGGCATGTTGCCTTCATCGAGCAAGGCCAGGACCGCATCGTCGAGGCACGGGAATCGGGCCGGGCCCTGGTCAGCCTGGGCATGCCCCGCATCGGTCCCCCCACCCCCGCAGCGTCCGCCCCGGCGGATCTGGCGGAGGCGGACACCACGCCGCCTGACACAGCAGACTTCCGCTGGCTGATGTCCTCTGACGTCTGCAAGCATTGCACCCACGCCGGGTGCCTTGACGTATGCCCCACGGGAGCGCTGTTCCGGACCGAGTTCGGCACGGTGGTGGTTCAGGACGACGTCTGCAACGGCTGCGGAACGTGCGTGGCCGGGTGCCCCTTCGGCGTGATCGAGCGCCGCAGTAACGGCACAGTGAAGGTGGCCACCAGCAGGGAAGACCAGCACGCCGGGCATCCCGACGTCCCCAACGTAGGCATCGCCCAGAAGTGCACCCTCTGCTACGACCGGCTGGTGGCCGACGAGACGCCCGCATGCGCCAAGGCCTGCCCGACGACGTCCATCAAGTTCGGCGACCACGACGACATGGTGGAGGCAGCCCGGGAACGGGTTGCCGACCTGCACGCCAAAGGCCTCACCGAGGCAAGGCTTTACGGTGCGAACGAAAATGACGGCGTCGGCGGAACCGGCTCCGTCTTCCTGCTGCTCGATGAACCGGAGGTCTACGGACTTCCGCCGGACCCGCGCGTACCCACAGCTGATCTGCCAACGATGTACCGGCGGGCCGGGATGGCGGTAGCAGGCATGGCCGCCGCCGCTGCGCTGGCCTTCCTGGGAGGACGCGCGTGACACTTTCCGAGTTCGATAGTTTCCGGCCAGCAGAGCCCGCACGCCGCCGTCGGGAGGGCGGCAAGCGGGGGACGGGCCGCCGCCGGGACAGCGGTGACGGCTCCCGGGAAATGCCGATGGTGCCGGAGCCGGAATTCACCTCGTACTACGGCCGTTCCGTAGTGAAACCCGCTCCCTGGGGCGACGACGTGGCGATCTACCTCTTCCTGGGTGGCGTGGCAGCCGGTTCGGCCCTCCTGGGCGCCGGCGGCCAACTGACCGGACGCCCGGTGCTGCGCAGGAACGCCCGGCTGGGCGCCCTGGCAGCGGTGAGCGCTGGTGCGGTTGCCTTGGTGAAGGACCTGGGCCGGCCGGAGCGTTTCCTGCACATGTTGCGGACTTTCAAGGTCACCTCTCCGATGAGTGTGGGTTCGTGGATCCTCAGCGCCTTCAGCGCCGGCGCTGGCGTCTCGGCAGTGGCGGAAATCGACCGGATGAGCGGCGACCGGCTGCCGCTGGGTCCGTTGCGCAAGGTGCTGCGCGCTGTGGAAGGACCGGCAGGCATCGAAGCTGCGGTGTTCGCCGGGCCGCTGGCGGCGTACACGGCCGTCCTGCTCGGTGACACAGCCACACCGACGTGGAACGCGGCCCACGAGGAATTGCCTTTCGTTTTCGTGAGTTCGGCCTGCCTCGCGTCTGCCGGGCTCGCCATGGTCACCACGCCGGTGCGCGAGACGGGTCCTGCGCGGAAACTGGCCGTGCTCGGCGTCCTGGGAGATGTCGTGGCCATGAAGGTGATGGTGCACCGGATGGACCCGGTGGCCGCGGAACCACTGCACCAGGGCAAGGCCGGCGCCATGCTGAAGTGGAGCGAGCGGTTGGCCGTGGCCGGCGGCCTGGGCACACTGCTGGGCGGACGAAACCGGATGGTCGCCGCCGCTTCGGGGCTGGCACTGCTGACCGCCTCGGCCCTGACCCGGTTTGGTGTGTTCGAGGCAGGGCTCGCCTCTGCCAGGGACCCGCGGTACACCATCGAACCGCAGAAGAGCCGGCTCGCAGCCCGCCGCGCCGCCGGTGTTACCGGCGACGCAATCACCACCGGCAGCTGAGGCAGTTGCCGGGTTTCAGCGGATCTGAATACCCTGCCCCGCAGTGGTATGGCCGATTACGGGGTGGCCCGGCAGCTCGCCGACCACCAGCAGGCCGCCGGACGTCTGCGCATCGGCCAGCAGCAGCAGATCATCCTCGGTGATGCCCGGTGCGGCCTCCAGGTGCGGACGTACCCAGTCGAGGTTGCGCCGGGTCCCGCCCGAGACGAAGCCGTCCCGGAGTGCCTCGCGGGCTCCATCGATCAGCGGTACGGCTTTCAGGTCGATGACGGCGCCCACTTCCGAGGCGCGGACCATCTTGTAAAGGTGCCCCAGCAGGCCAAAACCGGTTACGTCAGTGGCTGCACGAACGCCGGCGGCCACCGCCGCCTCGGAGGCGTCGCGGTTCAGTGCCGCCATCGTCTCCACGGCTTCGGCAAACACCTCACCGGTCTGCTTGTGCCGGTTGTTGAGGAGACCGACGCCGAGTGGCTTGGTCAGAGTGATGGGCAAACCCGGCCGGGCGGCGTCGTTGCGCAGCAAGCGGTCGGGATGGGCGACGCCGGTGACGGCCATGCCGTACTTGGGCTCCGGATCATCAATGGAGTGCCCGCCGAGCACGGGGCACCCCGCCTGGGACGCCACGCTCAGGCCACCGCGCAGGACCTCGGTCATCAATTCCATCGGCAGGACGCCGCGGGGCCAGCCGACGAGGTTGATCGCCGTGACGGGCCGGCCGCCCATGGCGTAGATGTCCGACAGAGCATTGGCGGCGGCAATGCGGCCCCAGTCATATGCATCGTTGACAACGGGGGTGAAAAAGTCGGCGGTGGTCAGGACCGCAAGATCATCGCGCACCAGGACCGCCGCAGCGTCGTCGCCGCTGTCAAGGCCCACAAGGACCTCCGCGCCGGGTTGGCCGATGAGGCCACGGACGGCATCTTCGAGTTCGCCGGGAGGAATTTTGCACGCACAGCCGCCGCCGTGGGCATAGTCGGTGAGCCGGAATGCGCCGGTGGCACCATGATCGAGTTGCTGGACTGACATCTGAGCCTCATTCACCCGCCCAGCGTACCCTCCAAGGCAACCCTGCTATATTGAGGCGCGGTGGCGTCCGGGTCCTGGTGGGCCCCCCGGTCTTCAAAACCGGTGAGGCTGAGCATCTCGGCCTGGCGGGTTCGATTCCCGTCCGCCACCGCCAACTTTCGGCAGCGAATGCCGCGATATGAGGAGGGCTGTGGACCACGTCGATCCCCGGCGCCTGATTCCCCGCACAAATGACCTGCTGGCCTTGCCTGCCGTCCGCGAAGCCCGCACCCGGCTGAACGAGCGCGTCATCCGCGAACTTGTCCGGGACGTCCAGGAGCAGGCCCGGCGCGGCGGGCTGCCCCCCGGCCAGGTGGAACCGGCCCTGCTGGCGGCCGTCGCTGCGCGTGCGGCTACCACCCTGCGCCCGGTGCTGAACGCCACCGGCGTCATCGTCCACACAAACCTTGGGCGCGCCCCTCTTTCTGAAGGTGCAGTGGAAGCTCTCGTCGCGGCCAGCGGCTACGTCGATGTGGAGCTGGACCTGTCAGACGGCAGCCGCTCCCGCCGGGGCGCCGGTGCCCGGGCGGCACTGCTGGCCGCCTGTCCCGCCGCCGAGGACGCACTGGTGGTCAACAACGGAGCCGCGGCGCTGGTGCTGGCCACGACAGCCTTCGCCGCTGGCCGGGAAGTGGTGGTGAGCCGCGGCGAACTCGTTGAAATTGGTGCCGGATTCAGGCTGACGGACCTGATGGAATCCACCGGTGCCAGGCTTCGCGAGGTGGGCACCACCAACCGAACGCACCTGCACGACTACGCCGGAGCCCTCGGTCCTGACACCGGATGCGTCCTCAAGGTCCATCCAAGCAACTTCCGGGTTGACGGTTTTACCTCAGCTGTTCCCATCAATGAGGTGAGCCGCCTGGCCTCGGCCAACGGCGTCCCCCTCGTGGCCGACCTGGGCAGCGGACTGCTGGCCCCCGATCCGTTCCTGCCGGATGAACCGGATGCCACCTCCGCCCTGGCGAGCGGCGCCGACGTCGTCATCGCCAGCGGGGACAAACTCCTGGGCGGCCCCCAGGCGGGGTTGCTGCTGGGCCGCAAGGAGGTCATCGCCCGGCTGGCCCGCCACCCGCTCGCCCGCGCCGTCAGGGCAGACAAACTTGCCCTCGCCGCCCTGGAAGCAACGGTTGCGGGCGGGCCGCCGCCCGTCGTGCAGGCGCTGCACGCCGACGTCGGGCAGTTACGCGGCCGTACGGACCGGCTTGCCCGGGAACTGGGCGTACCCGTGGTCCCGCATGACGGCAGGGTAGGGGGCGGCGGCGCCCCCGGCGTACCCCTGCCCGGGTGGGCACTCCGGCTCCCCGAAGGACTTGCGCGTTCCCTGCGGACCGGCGACCCGGCCGTGCTGCCGCGCGTCCACGACGGCTCCTGCCTGGTCGATCTGCGCTGCGTGCCCGAAAAGGACGATGACCGGATTGTCGAGGCGGTACGGCGTGCCCTGGCAACCCTTGACGTTGCGGATGCAGGGAGGGCGGGCTGAACCGTGCACGTCATTGCCACAGCCGGGCACGTCGATTCCGGTAAAAGCACCTTGGTCCGCGCCCTCACCGGCATGGAGCCCGACCGCTGGGAGGAAGAACGGCGCCGCGGGCTGACCATTGACCTGGGGTATGCCTGGACCACGCTGCCGTCCGGACAGGACGTGGCGTTCGTCGATGTACCGGGCCACGAACGTTTCCTGGGCAACATGCTCGCCGGCATCGGACCTGCGCCGGTGGTCTGCTTCGTGGTGGCCGCCGACGAAGGCTGGCAGGCGCAGTCGAGCGACCACCGGGACGCCGTCGCTGCACTGGGCATTGAACACGGCGTCGTGGTGCTGAGCCGCGCGGACCGGGCATCCGGGCAGCGGGTTGCGGAGGTGCTCGCGCGGACCCGAACGGAACTGGGCGGGACCGGCCTGCAGGACGCGCCCGCAGTAGTTGTGTCCGCCATCGACGGCACGGGCCTGGCTGACCTGCGTGCAGCGCTCGACGGCGTACTGGCCAACGTGCCTCATCCCACCACGGATGGGCGGGTCCGGTTGTGGGTGGACCGTTCGTTCACCATCACCGGTTCCGGGACGGTGGTGACCGGGACACTGGCAGCAGGAACGCTCGCCCAGGGTGACCGGCTGGAACTGATCGGCCACGTCGATACCCGGCCGGTGGTGGTCCGGGGCCTGCAAAGCCGGGACACCTCGTACGCCTCGGTGGAGCCGGTCAGCCGGGTGGCGCTGAACCTGCGCGACGTTGCCGCAACGGATATCCGCCGCGGTGACGCGCTGGTTACCCCGGACGCATGGCCCACCACAGCAGTGGTGGGAATCCAGCGCACCACCGGGGTGGCCTACACCGAGGTCCCGGAACAGCTCATGGTGCACGTTGGCACGGCGTCCGTGCCGGCCCGGCTGCGCCCCTTCGGCGCCGACCATGCCCGGCTGGTCCTCGACAGGCACCTGCCCCTCGTCCTGGGGGACCGCCTGGTGCTGCGCGATCCCGGAAGCCGTTCGGTGCTGGGCGGCGCGCGTATCCTCGATGCCGACCCACCGGCCTTGCGGCGGCGCGGTGACGGCGCCCACTGGGCGGAGCGTCTTGCAGGAATGGACCCCGCCGGAGACGTACTGTCAGAGGTTGCAGCCCGCAGGGCTGTGCAGGCGGAACACCTGCGCCGGCTCGGACTGCTGCCCGGGCATGACGCGGAGGCACCCGCCGGCGTACAGGTCATCGAGGACTGGTGGGTGCACGCTCCCGTCCTTGAGGCCTGGCAGCATCAGCTGCGCACCGCGGTCCAGGCGCTGCAGGAGCGGGATGCCCTGGCCCCAGGCCTTTCCATGGGTGCGGCGCGGGACCTGCTCACGTTGCCCGACGAGAAGCTGCTTTCCCACGTCATCCGCGGTGCCGGCCTGGAACAGGACGGCGGACACGTCCGGCTGCCTGGCAGCCAGGGCAACCTTGGTCCCATCGAGCCGGCAATCGCCACGCTGGAGGGCAGGCTCAGCGCGGATGCCTTCCGTGCCCCCGAAGCCGATGAGCTGGCGGCACTCGGCCTCGGTGCCCGCGAGCTCGCAGCCGCTGAACGCACCGGTCGCCTGCTGCGCCTGCGCGACGGGGTGGTGCTGCTGCCCACCGCCCCGGCGCTTGCCATGCGCACCCTCGCCGGCTTGGACCAGCCCTTCACCACGAGCCAGGCCCGCCAGGCGCTGGGCACAACACGCCGGATCGCGGTTCCGCTGCTGGAGCACCTGGATTCGCGCGGCTGGACCAAGAGGCTGGATGCAGGACACCGCACGGTGGTGCGCTGACCCGCCGTCGGCCAGGAAGAGCGGTGCCCGGCCTACTGAGGGTTAGTCAGGGTCCGCTGCCTGCACGTGGTGCAGGATGTCGTCCACGACCCGGGAAAGCGGCGCGGTGGCGTCAATCGGAATGCCGCCCGGCGGGATCTCTTCCCGTGTTCCGTGCAGGTGTTCGATCAGCTGCCGCTCCGCCGGCTGCCCTCCCCATTCGTCTGCCGGACGCTGGTCGAGGCGCCGCCTCAGTGTGCCCAGGTCCACCTCAAGGACGAAGACGCCGTCGAACAGATCGATGAACTTGGCGAGGTTTCTCGACCCGCCGCAGAAGAACGTCACCGCGTCCCGCTGGTCTGCTGCCTCGGCCCGGACGTCGGCGACTCTCCAGATGTGGTGCCTGTGCACAGCGACGCCGGTGACGCCCCCCAAGGGTTCGCCCGTTTCCGGATCACCCTGATAGGCAAGTTCACGGTCTCCGTTGATGGCGTGGTAGCCGCGCCGCCGCAATTCGTTGCAGACCGCGGTCTTGCCCGTGCCCGAGCCGCCCTCGATAAGGTAATTCTTCCTGCCCATGCCTGATGGTACCGATGAGGGAGAGCCCGGGATGGTTTGATTGGTCAGTGCTCCGTGTAAAACGCTTTGTGGCCCTTAGCCTGTTCGTGGTCTGCGCGAGCGCAGTTTTCTCGTTCTGGCTGCTGGGCCAGCCCGGCGCCGGAGCCCGTACGGCCGTTTTCCTGCCCCCGCGTGCGGGAGCCAAGCTTCAGCCGGGGCCCGATGGCATCGCCACCGCCGTGAACGTCACGCGGAGCCCGGACGCCGAGTGGCTTGGCACGGCTGCCGCCCACACCGGAATCCCTGCACGGGCCCTGCGTGCCTACGTCAATGCGGCCGTTGCCGCCAATGAATCCGCTCCGAAGTGTGGCATCGGCTGGAACACGCTCGCCGCCGTCGGCTTCGTCGAATCAGCCCACGGCACGTACGGTGGCGGCAGCTTGAGCCCTGCCGGCCAGGCCAGCGGCCCGATCGTGGGCCCCAGCCTTAACGGTGCGGGATTCGCCGCCATAGCCGACACCGACGGCGGCGCCCTGGACGGCGACGCGAGTTGGGACCACGCGGTGGGACCGATGCAGTTCATTCCCTCCACGTGGCGGATCGCAGGCAGGGACGGGAATGGGGACGGGGCGGCGGACCCGTTCAACATCGATGACGCCGCCCTCAGTGCGGCCACGTATCTTTGCGGCCACGGGCGCGACCTCACCACAGCGCAGGGCTGGACAGCTGCCATTTACGCCTACAACCAGTCCGATGCCTACATCCGCCAGGTGAGCTCCCAGGCCACCTCCTACGCCGCGAAAACGGGCACCGCCGGTTGACTGGATCCCGCGGCGTCCCCGGGTCCGTTCCACGGGCCGGTCAGGCAGGCTGCCAGGTGACGGGAAGTTCCTTCAGCCCGTAAACGATGCTGCTGTCCATCCGCTCCAGTTGCGCTCCGGGAGCCACGGAAAGTCCCGGGAGACGGGACAGCAGCGCTTCCAGCGCAATCCTTGCCTCGAGCCGGGCGAGCGGTGCCCCGAGGCAAAAGTGGATGCCATGGCCGAACGCCAGGTGCCTGTTGGGGTTGCGGTCCACATCGAACTCGGACGCCCGCTGGAACTGCTGCTCGTCACGGTTGGCCGAGCCGATCCAGGCGACGATTGGAGCACCGGCGGGAATCAGTTGGTCACCCACGACGGTGTCCGCCACCGCCACCCGGTACATGGACTGCACCGGCGACCGAAAGCGGAGCACTTCTTCGAGGGCCGGGGGAAGCAAGGCCGGCTCGTCGATGAGCCGCTGGAGGGCGCCGGGAGACTCCGTCAGGCACAAAACGGCGTTGCCGATCAGATTGGTGGTGGTCTCGTTGCCGACTACCAGCAGCAGGGCACAAAACCCGAGCAGTTCGGGCACCGTCAGTTTTTGCCCGTCAATCTCCGCGGACAGCAGGCTGCTGATGAGGTCCGTGCCGGGACGGCTCCTGCGCTGGTCGATCAGGGCAAGGAAGTACTCGACCATCTCCGAAGTGGTGGAGTCCTGCGTTTCGCCGGCGGGGAGGGTCCGCGTCTGGCTGACAATCACGTCAGACCAGTGCTTGAAGCGCTCGCGGTCCTCGCTGGGGATGCCCATCAGCTCGGAGATGACGATGACCGGCAACGGGTAGGCAAGGTCCTTGATCAGGTCAGCGCTTCCCTTGCCGCTGATCTCCGCCAGGAGCTCGTCGGTGAGTCCGGCGATGCGGGGAGCCAGCGCGTCAACAGCCTTGGGCGTGAAGGCCTGCGTAACCAGCGAGCGTAACTGGCGGTGCCTCGGGGGATCGGTGGTGATCAGGCTGGACGCGAACAATTGCCCGGTGCCGGAGGGATTGTCACCACCCATGCGCGACGAGAACGTTGCGTGTTCGGACAACACCCGCTGGACGTCGTCGTACCGGAACACGTGCCAGCTCCCTGACTGGTCATCCTGGAAGACGGGGGCCGTTGCCCGCATGCGTTCATACTGCGGAAAGGGATCAAGCGGGTATTGGGCGGACTGGGTGACATCCATGGTGGCCTCCCTGCTCACCTGGCGCCGTGCGGTCCACGGACGGCGCCAGGCCGTCAAATGACTGACCGTAGAACCTCGATCCTAGCCAAAGCGTTTCCCTGCGTCACCACGATGTCGTAAATGCCGGCGCTTCCTGGTGGACTCCCGGCCCCGGGGTGCGCCTGCCAGTCGCCGGCGTTCGCGCCTGGCGGCAAACCAGATGGCGGCAACCATGACTCCCAACACGTCCGCGAAACCCAGGATGGCCTCCCACGGCATTTGGATGGAACTGCCCCGCAGGTTGTTGTAAAAGGATCCGAGGGGAAGAAGCAGGGGCCAGAGGACGATCAAGTTCCGGACAACGCAGTAGGCCACCGCGTAAACCACGCCGAGGCCGAAGAGGAAGAGCATTTCCTGCGCGTCCATTCCGTAGCCGACATGGTAGGCCGCATAAAGGGCAGCCGCCCCGGCCACCCCTGCTATCGGGCCGAAGCTCGCTTCCAGGCGCGCCTGGATGAAGCCCCGGAAGAATACGGCCTCAAAGAATCCCACGGTGATCGCCAAGGCTGCCAGGGGCACCCAATCGACCGGCCTGGGAAGTGGGTATCCCCACAGCGTGATGGCGAACTGCACGGCGGCAAGGATGAGCCCCAAGGCGACTGCCTGGCGCAGGTTGGCGCGGCCGATGCCCAATTCGGCCAAAGCCCTGCGGCGGATCCATGTGGTGTAGGCGAGCGGGCCGAGGACGCCGAGGAGCATGCCGGCCGCGAAGCAAAGGAACAATCCGAGTGTGTTTCCCTGGGTAAAGACCCTGAAAGCCAGCCAGAAGAGGGCCACAACACCCACATACAATGTGGCAACGGCGCCCACGTCGCGCCAGTCCGGATGTCCGGTCCAACGAGGCCGGGACATGGGCATGACGAGCGCCAGAACCAGTGCTGCGAGCGGGACGCCGACGCCGTAAACAGTAGGGTTTCCCAGCGCGAGCAGCAGGATTGCGCCCACGAGGAATACCGGCCACGCGTACCTTGGCAGGAGCTGGGCCGTTCCACTCAAGTTCGTTCCCGACATGGCTCCCCACTCCACATAACTGCCTGGTTCATGGCTCAAGTCTTCTCCCAGCCGGTGGCCGTCCGTAGGGGCCAAGGGCCCAACTGAACCCACGACGTACGGCCAGTGAGCGGCCTAAGCCAACCGGGCGCCGGTTTTTGTGGTAGCGATGAGGGGTCCCCTAAGGTTATTGCTCGATGAAAGCCCCTGAAGATACATCCGGTCAGTCGCCCGCCATCTCCCCGCGTGGACCCGTGTTTGTCGACGCGTCAGGCCGCCGGCTCCGGCGGGTCAAGATGATCGGCCTCGGGGTCGTCGGGCTTGTAGCGGCATACGTCATCCTCGTACTGGCCGCCTTCATCGGCGGGTCAGGATCCTCGGCACCATTCCTTCCCCTGCCGGCCGCCGCCGGACCCCGCGATACGCCAACAAGTCCGCCCTCTGCCGATCCTCGGGCCGGCCTGACCGGGCCCGCCGTTCCGGTTGTTGAGCAGTCGCCGGCGGCCGTCCCGGTGCCCGTCTCTGCTGTTACTGCCGTACCTCCGGCGGAGGGCGCCGCCGTCGTGCCCGCTGCGCCCGCCGCCCCCGCCGCTGCTCCTGCCCCGGCTCCGGCCGCCGCCCCCGCAGCCCCCGGAACGTCGGGAACCGCCACCGGCTCCGGTGCAACCGCCCCCGGCTCCAGCGGAACAGCGCCGGGCTCCAGCACGACCGCCCCCGGCGCGAGCGGCTCGGCGCCGGGCCAGGCCACACGGCCCACCGCCCCCGCGCACCAGTAACATGACCCGCCGGAATAAAGGTTCCCGACCCGCCGCAAGCAACGTCCCCGCTACTGTCAGGGCGCATTGGTTTGTCCTTCTCGCCACCCTGATGGCCCTGGGGCTCGCCCTGGCCGTGCAGGGATACATCCATCATCTGGGCGGAGCGCCCGGGGACTCTTTGCCGGCGGACACAGCCGCAGGCGCCGTCCCCACAACGCTCTCGCACGGCGGCCCCGTGGTGGATTCGCGCGGCGGCTCCGTGACAACCGTCAGCCCGCCGGACCGGACCATCGCCCTGACCTTCGACGACGGCCCGGACCCGGTTTGGACGCCCCGCATCCTGGACGTACTCCGGGAACACCACGTCCATGCCACCTTCTTCGTCGTTGGTTCCGCGGCGGTGGACCACCCGGACCTGGTGCGCCGCATGGTGGCGGAAGGCCACGAAGTGGGTGTCCACACGCTGACCCACACCGACCTTGGCACAGCCCCGGACTGGCGCCGCGAACTGGAGGTGCAGGGCGGACAGGATGCGATTGTCGGAGTGACGGGCCAAGCGGCTTCCCTGCTGCGCCCGCCTTACACCGCCGGCAACAGCGCCATTACGAACGGCATGTGGTCCGCGCTCCATGGAATGGCGGACGAGGGCTACCTCACCGTGCTCAGCAGCCTGGACAGCGAGGACTGGCAGACCCCGGGCACCAAAGCCATCGAAGCCAACCTGACCCCGTCGGGGCCGCAGGGGCAGGTGGTCCTGATGCACGACGGCGGCGGAGACAGGGAACAGACCGTCGCCGCGCTGGACTCCGCCCTGTCGCGCTTCTCCGCACAGGGGTACAAGGTCACAACGGTCGGGGAAGCCGTGGGCGTGGACAGCATGCGCCCCGCTTCCAGCGTTGAACAGCTGCGCGGCTCTGCCCTGGTCTGGGGGATCCGCCTCAGCGATTTCGTCGTCTGGGCGATCTCCTTGGGGCTCGTCGCCGCCGGCGTCGTGACTTTCCTCCGTGCCGTCCTGGTGATGTTCTTCGCAGCACGCCACAGCCGTGCTGCACGCCGCCTCCCCGGTTCGGGACGTGGCCGGCGCCGCGTCGACGTGATGGTGGGGCCCGTGGTGACTGAAGCGGCGACCGTGATTGTCCCGGCCTATAACGAATCCGCGGGAATTGAAGCCGCCGTCCTGTCGATCCTTGCCTCCACGCACCCGGTCGAGGTCATCGTTGTGGACGACGGGTCCACCGACGGGACGGCGGACATCGTGGAGGCCCTCGACCTGCCTGGCGTCACCGTCATCCGCAAGGAGAACGGCGGCAAACCGTCCGCGCTGAACGCAGGGATCCAGGCCGCCAGCCACGACCTTGTGGTCATGGTGGACGGCGACACGGTCTTCGAGCCTGATACGGTACGTGCCCTCATCCAGCCGTTTACCGATCCCCGGGTGGGAGCGATTTCCGGCAACACCAAGGTGGCCAACCGGGGCGGCATCCTCGGCGCATGGCAGCACATCGAGTACGTCGTAGGGTTCAACCTTGACCGCAGGCTGTTCGACGTCGCCGAATGCATGCCCACCGTCCCCGGGGCCATTGGTGCCTTCCGGATTGAGGCCCTCCGCAATGTCGGGGGCGTCAGCGACGACACACTCGCCGAGGACACCGACCTGACCATGGCACTGTGCCGGGACGGCTGGCGGGTGGTGTACCAGGAGGACGCACGGGCCTGGACGGAGGCACCCGCCACCCTTGGCGCCCTGTGGCGACAGCGGTACCGCTGGTGCTACGGCACCCTCCAGGCAATGTGGAAGCACCGGGGTGCCGTGGTTCAGGGAGGTGCGGCCGGCAAGCTTGGCCGGCGTGGACTGGGCTACCTGCTGGTACTGCAGGTGCTGCTTCCCCTCTTCGCGCCCATCGTCGACGTCTTTGCCCTCTACGGCCTGATCTTCCTGGACCCGCTGCGGATCGGGGCTCTGTGGCTGCTCTTCCTGGCGGTCCAGTTGCTCATGGCCGCCTACGCGTTCCGGCTCGACAAGGAACGGCTGGGACCGCTCTGGACACTCCCGCTGCAGCAGTTCGTCTACCGGCAGCTCATGTACCTGGTGGTCATCCAGGCCGTTGTCACGGCAGTTGCCGGAGTCCACCTTCGCTGGCACCGGATGGAGAGGTACGGCAGCCTGCGCGTCCCGCAGACCCAAAGCCAGGGCTAGGGTAAGTTCGGGCCCATGGAATGTGTCGTGATCTACAGCTTGCGTGAGGGCGTGGACAGATCCACGGTCATGGACGTCTACCCCCGCCACAAGGCGTACTACGAGGCTTTCCGGGCCGCCGGGGGAGGACTGCTCGCCCTTGGCCCCTTGCAGTCCCCGGAGCCCGGCCTGAGCTCGCTGGGCATCTTCACGTCGTACGGGGAGGCCGAACGTTTCATTGCCGGTGATCCCTTCGTGACGGAGGGTCTCGCGGACCCTAAGCTGCTCGAATGGAACGCCGTGCACCTGGCGTAGGCGGGCATGGCAAACAACCTGGACGGCGAAGGGGCTTTCTCATGGGTGACGGACTGACGACGGGCGTGCTGGAGCGCCTGTACACCGGCACGGTGTGGGCGGAGGGTCCATTGTGGGTGCCGTCGTCGCAGACGGTGCGGTGGAGCGATATCCCCAACGACCGCATTCTCGAGTTCCACCCGGACACCGGGATGACGCAGGAATACGCGACCGGCGTGGAGTTCACCAATGGCCGTACCCTCGACGCCGACGGCAGCGTTGTGCAGTGCAGCCACGGCCGGCGCCGGGTGGAGCGCGACCGCGACGGGACCGTCACCGGCCTGGTCGACTCCTTCCAGGGCCACCGGCTGAATTCACCCAACGACGTGGTGATTGCCCGCGACGCCGGCATCTGGTTCACGGACCCGCCCTACGGGATCCTTCCGGGAACAAAGGAAGGGCATGAGGGCGAGCAGGAATACGGGGGCTGCCATGTGTTCCGCTTCGACCCCGCCTCCGGAACGTTGACCCCTGTGGTGACCGACCTCGTGCATCCCAACGGACTGGCCTTCTCGCCTGACGAATCCATCCTCTACGTTGCGGACACGGCCGGCAGCGCCTACGGCGTCCCGCTGCGGATCGCCACCTACGCTGTGCGCGACGGCCACTGCAGCGCCAGGACCGGCACGCTCGAGTTGGAGGACGGCCACGCGGCCGACGGGTTGCGGGTGGACGTCGAGGGAAGGATCTGGACCTCGGCCGGCCCCTCCGTGCGGATTTACTCACCGTCCTTCAAACTCCTGGGCACCATCCCCGTGCCGGAGACCGTCTCCAACCTGTGCTTTGGCGGTCCCGACGGGCAGGACCTCTACCTGACCGCGACCACCAGCCTGTACCGGATCCGCACCACCACCACGGACGCGGCCGCACGCAACCATCCCACCGACCGCAACTGAACGCGAGGACACACCATGCAGCACCGGACACTGGGCCACAGCGGCACCGTCGTCACCAGCTTCGCGCTGGGCACCATGACCTTCGGCGCGGAAGCGACCGAAGAAACATCCCACGACATCCTGGACAGCTACTTCGAAGCGGGCGGCAATTTCATCGACACCGCCGACGTCTACAGCTCGGGAGTGTCCGAGGAAATCATCGGCCGCTGGAGGGCCCGGCGTCCCGGCCTGCGGGACACTGCGGTGATTGCCACCAAGGGGCGTTTTCCCATGGGGACGGCACCGAACGACGTCGGAACATCCCGGCGGCACCTGACCCGCACCCTGGATGATTCGCTCCGCCGCCTGGGCGTGGAGCAGATCGACCTCTACCAGATGCACGCGTGGGACCCCATAACCCCCGTGGAGGAAACCCTCCGGTTCCTGGAAGATGCCGTGACCCGCGGCAAGATCGCCTACTACGGCTTCTCGAACTTCCTGGGCTGGCAGCTCACCAAGGCTGTCCATGTTGCCCGCAGCCAGGGGTGGAACCCGCCGGTCAGCCTGCAGCCGCAATACAGCCTCCTGGTCAGGGACATCGAGTTCGAGATCGTGCCGGCCGCCCTTGACGCGGGAATCGGCCTGTTGCCGTGGTCGCCCCTGGGCGGCGGATGGTTGTCGGGCAAGTACAGGCGTGACCAGAGTCCCTCCGGAGCAACCCGTTTGGGGGAGAACCCCGAACGCGGCATGGAAGCCTGGAAGGCACGCAACGACAATCCTCGCACCTGGACGGTCATCGAAGCCGTGGAAGGCATCGCGGCCGACCACGGCGTGAGCCCCTCCCAGGTCGCCCTGGCCTGGCTGGTAGACCGGCCTGCCGTAACGTCCGTGATCCTGGGTGCCCGGTCCACAGAGCAACTTGCGGACAACCTGGCGGCCGCCGACCTGAGCCTCAGTGCGGACGAAGTCCACCGGCTCACCGAGGCCAGCCGGCCAGAGGCAGGGGTGTATCCCTACGGACCCATGGCCGAGGAGCAGCGCAGCCGCAAAATGGAGGGCGGAAGGTAGCCCCACCCCGGGAGGGGACGCCGCCGGGCCTCACTGATCGTGCTTCAACACGTCCGGCAGCTCCTCCACGTACACCGTTTGCGGCGGGTCGAAATAGATCACCAGCACTTCCGCGCCCACCGGATAATCGCTTTTCTTGTCGAATGGATGCGCGTGGAAGGCCATGGTGCCGCCAAGGTAGGGCAGCATGACTTCGCCGATGGTGCCCGGGCCGATACGCCCGGTTACCCGGCCGATCTTCCCGGTCAGGCTCCGGTCAATGTTCCTGCGGATCATGACGTGGCTGGAGTTCCTACGCGCCCGGCGCCTTGGGCTGGCGCTTGGCGTCTTCACCCTTCCGGAGCGCCGATGCGAGCGCCGGCAGGTAGTCGCCTGCCTGTGCCAGGATTCCGCCCAGCATCTTGTTGACGCCCTCGCCGCCGTTCAGCACGGTCATGTGGCCAACATGGGAGAACGGCTCGGCCGCTGCGGCGATGATGGCCGGCATGTTCTCGGCGAGCTGCTGGGAGATAACCGCGTCCTGGTTGGTACCGAGTGCTTCGGCGCGGGCCTTGATGCCGTCCGCCTCGGCCAGCGCCTTGGCCTTGATTGCAGACGCCGCGGCGTCACCTTTTGCCCTGGTCGCCGCGGCTTCGGCCTCGCCCGTGACCTTGGTGGCTCCCGCCGCGGCAGCCGCGGCGGTGGCGTTGGCCTGGGCCTGGAGCTCCGTCCGGCGGGCATTCGCCTGGGCCTCAAGCTCCGTCCGGCGTGCCAGTGCCTCAGCGGCGCTGATGTCTGCCGATTTCTGGCCCTCCGCATCGGTGCGTTTGGCGTAGGCTTTCGCGTCCGCGGGTTTCCGGATGCTGGTCTGCAGCTTCTGCTCTTCCCGGTCCGCCTCAAGCTTGGCGACTTCGGTTTCCTGCACCACCACCTGCTGCCGCGCCGTGGCCTCGGCCAGCGGGCCGGCCTGGGCGGCATTGGCGCGGGCGCGTTCGGCGTTGGCCTGCGCCACTGACTGCCGGATGGCCGAGACGCTCTGCGCATCCGCGATCAGGGCCGCCGCCTCCGCCTCCTTTTCCGCCGCCTCCCGGTTACGGGTGGCCTCCGCGATCCGGGCCTCCATCTTTACTTGGGCGATATGGGGCTTTGCGATGTTCTGGATGTAGCCGGTGGGGTCCTGCAGGTCCTTGATCTGCAGCGAGTCCACCACAAGGCCCAGCTTCTCCATCTCCACGCCGCTGGCGCCGCGGACCTGCGACGCGAGCTTGTCCCGCTCGCGGATGATCTCCTCCATCGTCATGCTGCCAATAATGGAACGCAGGTGGCCCTCGAAGACGTTGTATACCTGGCTTTCCATCTTTGGTTGCTGGCCCAGGAAGCGGCGGGCGGCATTGGCGATAAAAGGCGGCGCGTCCCCAATCTTGTAAATGACGACGCCCTCCACAACGACCTGGATTCCCTGTGAGGTGACGCATGAAACCTTGAGCTCGGTTTCATTCAGGGTCAGTGACAGGGGCCGCACGGTCTGGAGGCCGGGAAGGACCAGGGCACCCTTGCCCGTGACGATTTTGAAATCCATTCCTTCCCGGGTTTCCAGGGTTCCCCGGGTCAGCCCGGAAATGATCAGGGCCTCGTTTGGCTCAGCCACCTTCCACATCAGCTTCGTGGCAACCCAAATGAAACCAACGGCAAACAGCACTCCGAGAATAATGGCGATAAGTGGAAAGAACGGTGCAAAGTCCGGCATGGCCAGGTCCTTTCGACGCCGCAAACGGCATCACGGTAAAAACCCCAATAAATGCAGCCGTCCAATCACCCGACCAATGAAAGTGCCGTCAATTCCGGTGCACCTGGCCGGCTGTTGTAGACAGTCTGATTGGGCCCCGCCCAAGAGTCCAGAGCCGTGCCGATATTTGCCTGCGGCAACGGAATAAGGCGTACGACGGCGGCACCTGGCATCCGCCGCCGCCCGCGGCCGGGAAGCCGTTGACATGGGCAACTACTGCTCGCACGATGGGAAGACGAACCGCAATGCGGGTCCAGCGCCTGGTTTCACTATTCCTTATCCTTGTTTTGCCGTTCAAACCGGGCGTTCTACTACATCTGACCAATGGAGTGATGATGAGTATTCAAGGAGTGACCCGGGAGCAGGCCGTCAGGCGCGCCACCGTGGCAAGCGTGGTGGGCACCACCATCGAGTGGTATGACTTCTTCCTCTACGGGACTGCCGCCGCACTGGTGTTTCCCCAGCTGTTCTTCCCGGGCCAGGTGGCCTTTGCCGGTGTGCTGGCCGCATTCGGCACCCAGTTCGTCGGCTTTGTGGCCAGGCCAATCGGCGCCGCCATTTTCGGCCATTTCGGTGACCGGATCGGCCGCAAGACAACACTCATGGCCACGCTGTTCCTGATGGCGTTCGGAACGGTACTGATCGGCTGTCTTCCGACATACCAAAGCATCGGCGTGGCCGCGCCGGTACTGCTGGTGGTCCTCCGCATCATCCAGGGCATCGGCGTGGGCGGTGAATGGGGCGGTTCGGTCCTCCTGAGCATGGAATGGGGCGACCCGAACCGCCGCGGCCTGTCCGCTTCCTGGCCGCAGATCGGAGTGCCACTGGGCCTGGTGCTGTCCACCGGCGTCGTCAGGATCACCACAGCCGCCACCGGCACTGACGGATTCGTTGCCTACGGCTGGCGGATCCCGTTCATTTTGAGCATCATCCTGATCGGCGTGGGCCTGTTCGTCCGGCTCCGCGTCATCGAGAGCCCGGAGTTCGACGCGGTCCGGAAGTCGAACAAGGTGGTGCGGGCCCCGATCATCGAGGTGATCCGGCGCCAGCCCAAGGAAATCCTCCTTTCCGCCCTGGTGCGTACATCGGAGCAGGCTCCGTTCTACCTGTTCATTACCTTCGTAATTACCTACGCCACCAAGCAGCTGAAGCTGGACAGCAACTCAATCCTTGATGACACACTGATCGCGGCCGCACTCGGGCTGATCAGTGTTCCCCTGTTCGGGCGCCTTTCAGACCGTTTCGGCCGGCGCCGCGTGTATGGAACCGGCATCGTGCTGACGGCGCTGTTCGCTTTCCCCTATTTTGGGCTGCTCAACACCAGGGACGCCCTGTGGGTTGGTGTTGCCGTCGTGGTCAGCCTGATCCTGCACGACATCCAGTACGGGCCGCAGGCCGCCTTGATCGCCGAAAGTTTTGACACCGACATCCGCTACACGGGCGCCGGTCTGGGGTACCAACTGGCCAGCGTCGTCGCCGGTGGTCCCGCGCCCCTCATTGCCGCCGCCCTGCTGGCGACCTATGGGAACTCGACGTCGATCTCGCTGTACATCATCCTCTGCTGCGTGATCGCCATGGCCGCCCTGGTCTTCCTGCCGAGGGCCAAGGGAGCCCTGGCCAAGGATGCCGCTGCCGCCGCCACGCCAGGAAGCCCGTAGGACCGGATGCGGACAGACTTCGATCCTGAACAACTGGGTCCGCGGGACTTCTACAAATTCCTCACGTCCGTGGTGGTTCCGCGGCCCATCGCCTGGGTTTCGAGCACCTCCCCGGCGGGGGTGGACAACCTGGCGCCCCATTCGTTCTTCACGGTCGCCTCGGTGGACCCCCCGATCATCCAGTTCACCTCCGTGGGCGAAAAGGATTCGCTGCGGAATATCGAGGCAACCGGGGAGTTCGTAGTGAACCTCGCCCCGGCAGCGCTGATCCAGGAGGTCAACGCCACCGGGACCAACTTCAGCGCAGATGTGAGCGAATTCGACGCCGCCGGCCTGGCCCGTGAGCCCAGTGCTGCGGTCCGGCCGCCCAGGGTTAAGGAGTCTCCGGCTGTTCTGGAATGCTCGCTTCACCAGACCTTGCGGATGGGCGACTGCGTCCTGGTGTTCGGGCTGGTGGTGCACGCGTCCGTCTCATCCCAGGTGCTCAACGGCAACCACCCGGAGGTGGCCCGGCTTGATCCGCTGTCCAGGCTTGGCGGGGACGAATGGGGGAGCCTGGGCCCCGTCCACCACCTGCCTCGGATCCGGGCATCGCAATGGCCTGGCCCGTTCACACCGCGGGCCACGGGAGACAGGACGCGTGATACCCCGGATGGATGACGAATCAGGGTCTGTTGCGACGCTTTCTATTGGCAGCGGGGAACGGCTCAATGCCCTCGGCCTGAAGGACTGGCAGGAGCTGCGGCTCGCCGTCCACCGTCTGGCAGCGGTCCCTTCACTCCGCGCCGTCGTTGTGCGGGGCAGGGGAGGGGTGTTCTGTTCCGGCTTTGACGTCCGCGAATGGGAGGGAGCGCCAGACAGCGAGGTCAACCAGACATTCGGCATCATCGAAGCAGCGCTGCAGGCGCTCGAGGACCTGCCCGTTCCCACCGTGGCTGTCGTTGAGGGGGTGGCCGCCGGTGCCGGCTGCCAGTTGGCCCTCGCCTGCGACCTCCAGCTGCTCACCGCCTCAGCCCGCATCGGGATGCCCGTGGCACGCCTTGGACTGCTGGTGCCGGCAACCTTCGCAACCCGCATGGCATTGCGCGTCGGCCCCTCCCGCAGCAAGGACCTCCTTTACGCGGGCCGTATGTTGACCGCGCGCCAGGCGTGGGACATGGGGCTGGTCACCACCCTGGCCCCGGACGACAACGCGGATGCTGCGCTCGCTGCGGTCCTCGACCCGTGGAAGGGAGCCTCAGCGGCCTCCCTGAGGGCATCGAAGGCAGCGGTGGACGAGGGCCTGCGCCTGCTGACGGAAACCGGCCGCCGCGCACCACAGGGACCGGCGGTGGATCCCCATGAGTTCCGGAGCCGGGTCTCAGGCTTTCTCCATCGCCGCCGGGGCAGCCTGTAGCCCGGCTCGGCCGGCGCCGAGGATGCCGGGTCCGGACTAGGACGGGTCGGGTGGCTCCAGGACGGTGATGTCCAGCGGCATCCTGTTTGCACGGCGCAGGCGGCCGCCCAGCACGTTGCGCAGGCCGTGCGTGACCATCCGCCGCCGGGTCAGGAACCGGAATTCCGCGGCATCTGAGGTCACCAGGTCCAGGATCGGTAGCGCCGCCTCACGCGGGGCCTGTCCCCACAGCCCGACCACCACCTGCAGGCCCGTGAGGCGCTGCTCGTACCCTGCCTGCGACGCCACACGCCCCAGGAGTTGGGTCTCCACCAGTCCTGGGTTCATGCCGTGCACCCGGACGCCGGTGCCTTTGGTTTCCAGCCGCAGGGTCTCCGTGAACTGGCGGACCCACCGTTTGCTCGATGCGTAGGCGTTCTGCAGGGCCACCGGACCGCGGTCGCCCTGGCCGTACAGGTTGACCAGGTCGCCATGGCCCTGACCCAGGAACACAGGCAACGCCATCCTGGCACCATGGAACGTGCCAAGGACGTTGGTGCGAACCACTCGCGTGAAGTCATCGATGGGTGTCGACGCCGTGGGCCCGAAAACCCCGGAGGTGCCGGCGTTGTTGACCCAGATGTCCAAGGTCCCCCGGGCCAGGGCCTCGTCCCGGAGCGCCTCAACGTCTCCCGGTTCGGCGGTGTCGCAGCGCTTCCCGGAAGCCGCGATCCCTTCAGCACGCAGGCGCCGGACGGCGGCAGCAACGCCGTCGTCCGCCCTGGCTGCCAGCACCACCTCTGCGCCGTGCAGGCCCAGGACCCGGGCCATTTCAAACCCCAGCCCGCGCGAAGAGCCGGTCACCACCGCCACGCGGCCGCGAAGGACATCGTGGGTGGGCACCGCCCGTCGGGTACGCATTCCTCTGTCCTACGCCCCCGCACGCACGGGGGCAAGAGGGGCCGCCCTAGCGGTCCTTGCCGGCGGACGCGGCCTGCAGTGCTGCGGCGAGGTAAGGGGCCGTGCGGCTGCTGCGGGAACGGGCGACGGCGGCCGGGTCACCGGCGGCGACGATCGTGCCGCCGGCATCGCCACCAGCGGGTCCAAGGTCCATGACCCAGTCGGCGTCGGCCACCACGTCCATGGCGTGTTCCACCACGATTACGGTGTTCCCGGCGTCCACCAGGCGGTTCAACTGCGCCATCAGGAGCTGGACGTCGGCAGGGTGCAGCCCCGTCGTGGGCTCATCCAGGAGGTAAAGGGTGTGCCCGCGCCGGGCCCGCTGCAGTTCGGTGGCCAGCTTGATCCGCTGCGCCTCGCCGCCGGAAAGTTCGGTGGCGGGCTGGCCCAGCCGCAGGTAGCCCAGGCCCACTTCCTGGAGGGTCTGCAAGGACCGTGCGGCCGCGGGAACCCCGGCCAGGAAATCGGCCGCGGCATTGACCGTCATGCCCAGTACTTCCGCGATGTTCCTGCCCTGGTAGGTGACCTCCAGGGTCGCAGGGTTGTATCGGGTGCCGCCGCACTCCGGGCACGGGCCGTAACTGCCGGGAAGGAACAGCAGTTCCACGGCCACGAATCCTTCGCCCTGGCAGGTCTCGCACCGTCCACCGGCCACATTGAAGGAAAAGCGTCCGGGGCCGAACCCGCGGCTCCTGGCGGCATCGGTGGCGGCGAATTCCTTGCGGACGGCATCGAACAGCCCCGTGTAGGTGGCCAGGTTGGACCGCGGCGTGCGTCCGATCGGTTTCTGGTCCACTTTCACCAGGCGGTCGATCCGTTCCAGCCCGGAGACGTGCCCCACGGTCAGTGGTCCGCCCTGTTCCTCGACGTCGTCGTCCGGCTCCCCGGCGGGTGTGGCGGTACCGGCCTCACCGGTGCCGTGGAGTGCGGCTCCGGCAACGTCGGCGAGGACCCGGCTGACCAGCGTGGATTTCCCGGAACCCGAGACGCCCGTGACCGCTGTCAGGACGCCGAGCGGAAAGGCGGCGTCCAGGTCCCGCAGGTTGTGGCGGCTGACGCCCCGCAGTTCCAGCCAGCCGGAGGGTTCCCGCAGGGAATCCGTGCCCGCGCCCTCAGTTGCCGCCCCTGTTTCTTTCGCACCTGTTGCGCCGGGGAACAGGAACGGACGCGTTACCGACTCCGGTACCTCATCGAGGCCCTGCACGGGCCCGCTGTACAGCACCTCTCCGCCGTCCTCGCCGGCCCTGGGTCCAACATCCACAACCCAGTCAGCCCGGCGGACCATGTCCATGTTGTGTTCCACCACGAACACGGAGTTTCCCGACGATTTGAGCTGGTCCAGGACGGCCAGGAGGGGTTCGGCGTCGGCCGGATGAAGACCCGCCGACGGCTCATCCAGCACGTAGATCACGCCGAACAATCCCGACCTGAGCTGGGTGGCGATCCGGAGGCGCTGCATTTCCCCCGGCGAGAGCGTGGGCGTGGCCCGTCCCAGCGCCAGGTACCCCAGGCCCAGTTCCAGCAGTACGTTGATGCGCTGCAGCAGGTCGCGGGTGATGGCCACAGCCACCTCATTGGACTCGGAGGACTGCTTGCGGGACGCGGTTCCCGCTGTGGCCAGCCTGGTGGTGGGGCGGATGATGTCCGCGAGTTCGGTTATGGGCACCGCGTTGAGCCCGGCGATGGTCTGCCCTGCGAAGGTCACCGCGAGGGCCTCGGGCCTGAGCCCGGTTCCACTGCACCGCGGGCAGGGCCCGGTTTCCATGAAGCGCAGCACCTTTTCCCTCATGGCGGGGCTTTTGGAGTCGAGCAGCGTGTGCATGACGTAGCTCCTGGCGCTCCAGAACCGGCCCTTGTAAGGTTTGGCAACCCGGTCCCGCTGCGGCGTTACTTCCACCACCGGCTGTTCTTCGGTGAAGAGGATCCAGTCCCGCTGTTTCCGGGGCAACTGCCGCCACGGGATGTCCACGTCGTAGCCCAGGTGGGTCAGGATGTCGCGCAGGTTCTTGCCCTGCCACGCCCCGGGCCAGGCGGCAATCGCCCCGTCGCGGATGCTCAGGGACGTGTCCGGAACCAGGGATGCCTCACTGACGGTGTGGGCGGTGCCCAGGCCGTGGCACTCCGGGCAGGCGCCCGCCGCGGTGTTGGGGGAGAAGGCATCCGAGTCCAGCGGCGCTGCGCCCTCCGGGTAGCTGCCGGCACGGGAGAACAGCATGCGCAGCGAATTGGACAGCGTGGTGACGGTCCCCACGGTGGACCTGGAGGTCGCCGTTCCCCGGCGCTGTTGGAGTGCGACGGCGGGCGGCAGCCCGGTGATCAGGTCCACCTTGGGGTTGTGGCCCTGCTGGATGAGGCGGCGGGCGTAGGGCGCCACTGATTCGAAGAACCGCCGCTGCGCCTCGGCGTAGATGGTGCCGAAGGCCAGGGACGACTTGCCGGAACCGGAAACCCCGGTGAACGCCACGATCGCATCCCGCGGCACATCCACACTGACGTTCCGCAGGTTGTTTTCGCGGGCGCCGCGCACGCGGACGAACCCGTCTTCCGCGTGGTCGGCCGTGGGTTCGGAGATGTTCAGCTCGGTCAGTTCATCAAAGTTCTGTTTGGCATGCACCGCTTCGACTGTAGTAGCCAACAGTGCGTGGCCGGAACTTTCCCGGACCTGTCGGGACGGCGCGGACGGATTTACACTGAAGCATTCCGCGGCGCAGGCATGCGAAGCCGGCGGCGGAACAGGACATCAACTACATATGTGGAAGGGCCGGCCATGGGCAACGCGTCGCAGGGAGCTAACAGGGCAGTATCCGAGGCGGCCTCGGCGGGCCGCAGCCCGGCAGTTCGCGTGCTGGCCCGTGCCGGATATGTCTTCATTGGCCTGCTCCATATCCTGATTGGCGCCATCGCCCTGCAGTTGACCCGGGGCCAGGGTGGAGAAGCTGATCAGTCCGGGGCCCTGGGAAGCCTGGCATCCAAGCCGGGGGGCGGGATCCTGCTCTGGGCCGGCGCTGTTGCCTGTGCGGCGCTTGCCCTCTGGATGCTCAGCGAGGCTGCTTTTGGGGCGCGCACCGAGCCGGATTCCAAGAAGAAACTGAAGAAAGCTGCCGGTGCTGCGGGGAAAGCTGTGATTTTCGCTTTCCTTGCCTTTACCTTCGGAGTCTTTGCCGCCGGGGGCAGCAAGAACTCCAGCCAGTCGGCCAGCGATTTCACCGCAAAGCTGATGGGAGCGCCCGCCGGGGTGGTGCTTCTGGTGGTGCTGGGGCTGGCGATCATTGCAGGCGGCGTCCTTTACGCCTACCGGGGCGTTTCCAGGAAGTTCATGAAGGACCTGCAGGACCCTGGCAACGCACGGACCGCCGTGGAATGGCTGGGCATCATCGGTTACGCAGCCAAGGGTGTGGTGCTCGCCGTCGTGGGTGTCCTGGTCATCGTGGCGGCAGTAACCGCCGATCCGTCCAAATCCTCCGGCCTCGACGGCGGCTTGAAGACCCTCGGCGCACAGCCCTACGGCGGGTTCCTCCTCGCCGCCATCGCCGCGGGCCTCATTTGCTACGGCGTGTACTCGATGGCCCGGGCGCGGTACGGGAAGTTCTAGGCGCGGTACGGAAAGTTCCACCCACGGCAGGGGACGCTCCAGGCGTCCGGGACCTGAGAACTGCCAGCGCTTCCGCCAGCGGGGCGCCCAGGGCGGGGCCGTGGCCGGGAAGGACAGCCGCGGATTCCATGCCGGCCAGGTTCTGCAGGGCGGCCAGCGCGGCGGCCGGATTTTCGTGGTACATCGGGTGCAGCATCTGCGGTCCGGAAATCCGGCTGATCGGGTGGCCGCTGACAAAGCAGTCGCCCACGGCGATGGCACCAGCCCCGGGCAGGTGGATGGCTGCATTGCCTGGCGTATGGCCGGGCATGGGTACGGCAACGGGCCGCCCAGGCAGGGCCCGGAGCCTGGCAGCGTCCCACGCTTCGGCCGCCGGCACTGGCTTGGCACCCAGGGCGCCCGCCCTGATGACGTGCACCATCCAGCGGAAGATGCGCGGCCTCCAGGCGCGGCGGATGACCTGGCCAAAGGTGACCTGGTGCTTCTCCTTTCCCTGAACGTGGGCCAGTTCCCCGGGGGCGCACAGGACCGGGGTTCCGAATGACTCCGAAAAGAAGGCGGCGGAGCCCGTGTGGTCCACGTGTCCATGCGTGATCAGCAGTGCAAGGGCGTCGCCCGGTTCCAGGCCCAGGTGGCGGATCGACGCAAGGACGTTGCTGCGGTCACCGGGGTAGCCGCTGTCAATGAGGATGAACCCGGAAGGGTCCTGCACCACGATCCAGTTGGAGGCCGGCCCTTCGGCGAAGTAGACGCCGGGCGCCTGCTCGGAAACACTGGTTGCGGGGTTCCACCCGGTTGCCTGCCGCTGCACGGATACAGCGTAGCCCCGCCGGCTTCAGTGCAGCCCGGTAGACACCGGCCGGCATCGACCCCGCACGGCGGCAAGCAGGGTACCTAATGCCCTAAAGGTTCCTGTGCAGTCGCTGTGCATCCTGTTGATCCTGGTCACCTTGGCCCTAAAGTATTCCCACAATTGCCTACGATGGGACACGGACAAGTAGATAAACGGCCGGCGGTCAGTTCCCCGGCCACCCGGAAATTCCAGGCGGGAGGAGGTGCCATGCAGGACAGTGCGCTGCTGCACGGGCATCCCGGCCGGCTGGTGACTGCCGGTGTCGCTGCCCTCCTCCTGGCCGTGACGTCGGGAAGTGCAGCCCGGACCCAGCCCCCGGCCACGGCGGCGCCCCCGGTCCGCGTTGTGGTGGTGGGGGACTCTCTGAGCACCGGTCACGGCACGTCGCCGCAGCAGGCGTGGCCGGCGTTGATGCGCACGGACCCGGAGGTGGCGGGCCTTGAGGTGGTCAACGCAGCCGAGGACGGAAGCGGTTACCTCAGCCTGGGCGACTACAACGGAACCTTCGGCACCCAGGTGGATGATTACGTCACCCCGGACACCGGGATCGTGGTCTTTTTCGGTTCGGAGAACGACCTCGGCTACGCCTCTGCCGACGTCGGCGACGCGGCCCTGGCCGCCATGGACAGGGCAGAAGCCCTTGCCCCGGACGCCAGGATCATCGTGGTGGGGCCGCCGTCGTACACAACGGACCCTGACCCCGGGCTCCTGGATATCAGCGACCAACTCAAGACTGCCACTGCGCGGGCGGGCGGTGAGTACGTGGACCCGATCGCCGAGGGCTGGATCAGCGATGACTTTGATGACCTGATTGGCCCGGACGGCGACCACCCCACAGTGCTGGGGCAGCATTACCTGCTGGACCACATCGGGGCGCACCTTGAGCAGGCTGCACCGGCGGCCGCAGCCGCACTGGAAGCGCGCCAGGACGCGCACAGGCCCGCCGCCTGAACCTGGGACCCCTGAACTCCCGCCATCCACGCCTGGGACGCCCACATCTGGGACGCCTGGACTTCGCTGCCTAGACCAGCGGCCAGGGGTAGCGCCTGCCGGTGTGGTCAACGGGCAGCACCATCTCCTGCAGCATTCGCTGGACCCGGCGTTGAAGGGCAACCACCTCGCCGGGATGGAGCAGCGCTGCCACGTCAGCCGGAACAGTGTCCGCCAGAGGACTGATGTCCGCCAGCAGGTTGTCCGGAATCGGGTCGCCGGCGAAGTCCCAGATCACCGTGCGCAATTTGAAGGCAGCGGAAAAGCACAGGCCGTGGTCAATGCCCCAGATGCGGCCGTCCGCTCCGCGCAGGACATGCCCGCTTTTGCGGTCCGTGTTGTTAGCCACGTAGTCGAACAGGGCCATCCGGGCCAGCTCGTCGTGCGTTTCCGGGGAGTCCGCATACAGGGTGAAGTAGTGCTCCTCGTGGTCGCCCTCAATGAACCATTGCAGCGACCCCACGCCAAGCGGGGCATCCGTGCGGACCACCGTGGCCGGCACCATTCCCCAGCCCAGCGCTTCGCTCAGCAGGTACGCGGCGCGCTCCCGGCGGTACAGGCCGGCGTCGAAATCCGCCAGCGGCCGCTCTCCTGCCTCCGGCTTGTAGACGGCCCAGGCGGAATCGTCACCGCAGGAAAGCTCCGCGAGGAACGTGGCATTGCTGCCGCTCATGATGCGGCCCAGCAACTCCACGCGGCCCTCGGTGAGGAGGGTCAGCTCCCGCCCGGACACCGCATGCCCCGTGCCGCCGCGTCCCGCGGCGAGTCGTTCCCTGCCGGTCCGGATGGCATCACGGCGACCTCAGCCCGCTCAGGGGCTCCGACA
Source organism: Pseudarthrobacter sp. rb (assembly GCF_056389225.1). NCBI lineage: Bacteria > Bacillati > Actinomycetota > Actinomycetes > Micrococcales > Micrococcaceae > Pseudarthrobacter > Pseudarthrobacter sp. rb. The sequence goes on from NZ_JBWJAR010000002.1 coordinate 76,672, forward strand.
TCGAATTCACCGTGAGCACCGCCGGCGCCTGGCCGTCGGCATAGGAGATCACCGAGACCGACGCCGGGCTGATCATGATCCGCTGGAACAGGTCCAGGTGGGTGCCCAGCGCGTGGGCCACGGCCGCCTTAATGGGATCGGCATGGGAGAAACAGACCACGACGCCACCACGGTGGGCCGCCCGAAGATCCTCCAGCGTCCCAACCATCCGCGCCTGCATTCCGGAAAAGCCCTCGCCATTGGGGAAGCGGAACGCCGACGGGTTGTGCTGGACAGTCTGCCACTCCGGCAGGCCCGCAAGCCCGGCGAGCGCGGCACCGGTCCAGTCACCGAAATCGCATTCCAAAAGCCCGGCTTCTTCCTTGACCGTCCGGCCGGTGCGGGCGGCCGTAGGCTCCGCTGTCTCCCGTGCCCGCTCCAGGGGTGACGAATACAGCCCGTCGACGGGCAGGCCCGCAAGGCGTTCGGCAACAGCTTCAGCCTGCGTGCGGCCGCGCTCGGAAAGATGCAGGCCAGGGGCCCGCCCCGGCAGGACGGTGCCAGTGGTGGGCGTCTCGCCGTGCCGCACCAGGAGGATCAATGTGTTCTGTGTCATTGGGTCTAAGCGTAGCCGCGCGGGGAGCGGCAAGCGGTACCCGCGGGCGCAGGAATCTGGAGGAATCTATCGATTAGCCGCAGGGCGGGGATTACCGTAGAGGAGTGACTGATCGCCCCGATATCTACACCGTTGGTGAACTGCGCGCGGCAGGATACGTCCACAAGGACCTGCGGCACGAAATCCGCGACAACCTCCTCGCCGCCCTGGCTGCGGGACGTGACCCCTGGCCGGGCCTGTACGGCTTCAGCCGGACGGTGATTCCGCAGCTCGAGCGCGCCCTGCTCGCCGGCCATGACGTTGTCCTGCTGGGTGAGCGCGGGCAGGGCAAGACCCGCCTGCTCCGCACCCTGGCCGGACTGCTGGACGAGTGGTCGCCGGTGATCGAGGATTCGGAGCTGAACGAGCATCCCTTTGAACCGATCACCGAACAGTCCCGTGCCCGGGCACTGACGGAGGGGGACCGGCTGCGGGTGGCCTGGCGGCACCGTTCGGAGCGCTACGTGGAGAAGCTCGCCACACCGGACACGTCGGTCGCTGACCTGATCGGTGACGTGGATCCGATGCGGGTGGCCGAGGGCCGCCGCCTGGGGGACCCGGAAACCATCCACTACGGGCTGATCCCACGCTCCAACCGCGGCATCATCGCCATCAACGAGCTCCCGGACCTGGCTGAACGCATCCAGGTGGCCATGCTCAACGTCATGGAGGAACGGGACATCCAGATCCGCGGCTACGTCCTGCGGCTCCCGCTCGACGTGCTGGTGGTGGCATCAGCAAACCCGGAGGACTACACCAACCGCGGGCGCATCATCACACCCCTGAAGGACCGCTTCGGTGCGGAGATCCGGACCCACTACCCCATCGAACTGGAAGACGAAGTAGCGGTGATCCGGCAGGAGGGCCGGCTCGTTGCGGACGTCCCGCCGTTCATCCTGGAGATCCTGGCCCGGTATACCCGGGCGCTCCGCGAGTCGCCTGCCATCAACCAGACTTCCGGCGTTTCGGCCCGCTTCGCCATTGCCGGGGCGGAGACGGTGGCCGCGGCGGCACTGCGGCGGGCCAGCCTGCGGGGGGAGGAGCAGGCGGTGGCACGCATCATCGACCTGGAGCCCGCCGTGGAGGTGCTGACGGGCAAGATCGAGTTCGAATCCGGCGAGGAAGGGCGGGAACAGGGTGTCCTGGACCACCTCCTGCGCACCGCCACTGCGGAAGCTGTCCGGGCGCACTTCCAGGGTTTGGACATGGGGCCGCTCGTGGCCGCCCTGGATGGGCACCGGACCGTCACCACGGGTGAACAGGTCACGGCGCAGGAGTTCCTGGGCAACCTTCCGTCGCTGAACGGCTCGGGCCTCTACGACGAAATCGGGCGGCGCCTGGGTGCGGCCAATGACGGACAACTCGCCGCCGCCGTCGAACTGGCCCTTGAAGGGCTGTACCTGGGCCGCCGGATCTCCAAGGAATCCGATGACGAGGAAACCATCTACGGTTAGGCACAGGAGGCACCATGGCCATCCACAAGCGGTCCGCCAAGTACGGCCGGTATACCGGCGGCCCGGACCCGCTCGCCCCACCCGTCGACCTGGCCGAGGCGCTTGACGCCGTCGCCGAAGACGTGATGGCCGGCTACTCGCCCCGCCACGCCCTGCAGGAATTCCTGCGGCGCGGGGGCCGGAACCGGGACGGGCTGGATGACCTTGCCCGGCGCGTCCAGCAGCGGCGCCGCGACCTGCTCAGCCGGCACCGGCTGGACGGCACCCTGGACGAAGTAAAGAAACTCCTTGACACCGCCGTGCTGGAGGAGCGTAAGCAACTGGCCCGGGACGCCATGATGGACAATACCGACCGCGCCTTCCGGGAAATGCAGCTGCAGAACCTCCCGCCCTCCACAGCTGCGGCGGTCAATGAGCTGGCATCCTACGACTGGCAGTCAGGCCCCGCCAGGGAAGCCTACGACCGGATCAAGGACCTCCTGGGCCGCGAAGTCCTCGAGCAGCGCTTCGCCGGCATGAAGCAGGCGCTGGAGAGCGCCACCGATGAGGACCGGCAGGCAGTGAATGACATGCTCCGGGACCTGAACGAGCTACTGGGCAACCACCGGCGCGGGGAGGATACCGACGCCGACTTCCAGGACTTCATGGCCAAACACGGCCAGTTCTTTCCGGAGAACCCGGAGTCGGTGGAAGAGCTGGTGGACGCCCTCGCCCAGCGCGCCGCCGCCGCCCAGCGGCTCCTGCAGTCGATGTCCCCGGAGCAGCGCGATGAGCTGATGCGGCTCTCCGCCCAGGCCTTCGGCTCGCCCGAACTGATGGCCCAGCTCAGCGAACTCGATGCGACCCTCCAGGCCCTCCGCCCGGGGGAGGACTGGACAGGCTCGGAACGGTTCGAAGGGCAGGAAGGCCTGGGACTGGGCGATGGCACCGGGGTGCTTCAGGACCTCGCCGAACTCGACGAACTGTCCGAACAGCTCTCCCAGTCCTACAACGGCTCCCGGCTCGATGACCTGGACCTGGACGCGCTTACCCGGCAGCTTGGCGAAAATGCCGCCGTTAGTGCCCGGACCCTCGCGGAGATCGAGCGCGCCATGCAGGACGGCGGCTTGTTGCGGCGCGGCACCGACGGTGACCTCAGGCTGTCCCCGCAGGCCATGCGGCGGCTCGGGAAGTCCCTGCTCCGTGATGCTGCCAGGCAGCTGTCCGGCAGGCAGGGAAGCAGGGACACCAGGATGGCCGGGGCCGCAGGAGAACAGACGGGTTCGAGCCGGCAGTGGGAGTTCGGGGACGCCGAGCCGTGGGATGTCACCCGTACCATGACCAATGCCATCCGGCGCACCATGGCCGACGGCGGTGACCCGGCCCGTGGACTGCGCCTCGCTGTCGGCGACATCGAGGTATCGGAGACGGAGGCCCGCACGCAGGCCGCGGTTGCCCTGCTGGTGGACGTGTCCTTCTCCATGGCTGCAGAAGGGCGGTGGGTTCCCATGAAGCGGACCGCGCTCGCACTGCACCACCTGGTGTCAACCCGCTTCCGCGGTGACCGGCTGGAGCTGATCACCTTTGGCCGTTACGCACAGTCCATGGACATCGGAGAACTTACGGCGCTGCCCGCCCTCCGCGAACAGGGAACCAACCTGCACCACGGCCTGCTGCTGGCCGGCCGGTTCTTCCGCCGGCACCCCTCCATGCAGCCCGTCCTGCTGGTGGTCACCGACGGCGAGCCCACGGCGCACCTCCTGCCGGACGGGGACTCCTGGTTCAACTGGCCGCCGGACGCAGAGACCATCCGCGCCACGGTTGCCGAACTGGACCGCCTTGGCCGCGCCGGCGTCCAGGCCACTTTCTTCCGCCTCGGCAACGACCGCGGCCTGGAGCGGTTCATCCAGCGGATGGCGCGGCGGATCGACGGCCGTGTTGTGGCGCCCGAAGTGGGCGGCCTTGGAGCTGCCGTGGTGGGGGAGTACCTGCGCGCCCACGTCCGCAGCGCCTACGCCGACGGCGACTGGGAAGTTTAGCCTTTGGCGTCCAGTCCGGCCTGCGAGATGAGCTCGGTCAGCCAGGGCCGGTGTTCGCGGTGGAACGTCAAGCCCTCCGGCAAGCCCTGCACCGCAGGTTCGCCGTCTCTGATGTCGATGGTGATGCGGCCGCCGGCCAGGGGAGCGTTGGTGATGTGCAGGTTCCCGTAGGACTGGGGCAGCGCCGGATCCATCCAGAAGCCACCGCGGGAGACGTGGGCGTCGTACCGCATCAGGCAGGTGATCAGCATGATCGGCGCGGTGGCCGCCCAGGCCTGCGGGGAGCAGGCCGTGGGGTATGGCACCGGCTCGGCCACCTGCTCCCGGCTGAAGCCACAGAACAACTCCGGCAGCCGGCCGCCGGAAAAATCCGCGGCTTCGAGCAGGGCGGTGGCGATGCGCTGCGCCTCCTCGACGAATCCGTACCGCATCAGCCCGGCCGCAATAATGGCATTGTCATGCGGCCATACTGAACCGTTGTGGTAACTGGCAGGGTTGTAGGCCCCCATATCTGAGGCGAGGGTCCGGACACCCCAGCCACTGAACATCTCCGGCGACATTAGGCGTTCAGCCACCAGCGGCACCTTGTCATCGTCAACGATGCCGTGCCACAGGCACTGCCCCATATTCGAGGCGCAGGCATCAACCGGGCGTTTTCGGCCGTCCAGGGCTACGGCGAAGTAGCCACGTTCCGGCAGCCAGAATTCCTCGTTGAACCTTTTCTTCAACTGCGCCGCCTCGGCGGTGAGCCGGGCAGCCAACGGCGCCTCCCCGCCGTCGTACGCCATCCATGCCCGGGACAGCAACGCTGAGTAGACCAGGGCCTGCACCTCGCAAAGCGCGATGGGCGGCTCGGCAATGGTTCCGTCCGCGAAATTGATCCCGTCCCAGGAGTCCTTCCACCCCTGGTTGATAAGGCCCTGGTCGTTGAGGCGCTGGTACTCAACGAACCCGTCGCCATCCTTGTCGCCGTAGGTCCTGACCCAGTCCAGGGCCCGGTCGGCGTTGGGCAGGAGGGCGGCTATGGCGTCCTTTCCGAACCCCCAGCGGCTGACCGATGCCAAGGTCATCACAAACTGCGGGGTGGCGTCCACGCTGCCGTAGTAGACGGATTTGCCGCCGAGCGCCAGCCCGGAGGACACGCCCAACCGGACTTCGTGCAGGATCTTCCCGGGTTCCTCCTCGCTCATCGGGTCCACCACCTTGCCTTGCCGGTCCGCCAGCGTCTGCAGGGTGCCCAGGCCCAGGGACGGGTCCACGGGCAGCGCCATCTCCGAAGCCCACAGCGAATCACGCCCGAACAGGGTCATGAACCATGGTGCGCCGGCGGCCACCACTATCCGTTCCGGATGCTCGGGGTCCTCGATCCGGAGCGCTCCGAGGTCGTCATAGCTCCGCCGCAGCGTGCGTTCAATGGACCGGTTCGCCATCTGCAGCCTGGGGATTTTGGCGACCCATTCCTGGTGCCGCCGGTCACTCGGTGACACCCCGTGCCCGGCGGGGCGCGAAACGTTGTGCTGCCCTGCCGGTGCCACGCTCAACCGCGTGCTCCACTGGCCGTATCCGGGAACCACGGCGCGGTATGTGAGTGCCCCGGGGGAGGCGACGGCGCCGCGTCCCCTGACCAGGACAGCTTTCCGCAGGTCCTGCCAGGCCGCGCTGATAATCAGGGAATCGCCGTCGGCTCCGCGGGTGACGTCCCACCGCCGCTGGACCCTCGCCTCCTTCACCTCGAACAGATCGGCGAAGTCCGAGTCGACGGCCACGGAGATGCTGCATTCAACGGGGTTGCCGGAATAGTTGCGGATCGTAATCTCCTCAACCACTCCGGCCGCCACTTCCCGCAGCCGCTCCACGATCAAGGGGCTGTCCGCGTACCCGTCGGCCCGGGGAACGCGGCCAATGAACAGTGCCCGGTAGGGTTCCTTCGTCTCCGCCGCCAACGGCTCAAGGGGCTGGCCGTTCACCGTCATGCTCCACCCCGACAGGATGCGGGTGTCCTCATGGAAGACGCCGTGGGGCAGTTCCGGGTGGATATCACCATTGGCTGCGGAGATACAAAAACATGAGCCCTCGACCAGGGTCACGGTCCCTGCCCCCACAGGCCCTGCCGCTGTGTCTGCATTCCATCCAGCCATGTCCGCTCCTTAGACGGCTACGACGGTTCCGGCGCAATAGACGCTACGCCTGCGGCAGGGCTGATGAAAGGGCCCGACCCTTGTACCGCCGCCCTGGCGGGCATAGCATTGCCGCCAGATCAACGCCGATCAGTCCAAGGAGCCGGCCATGGGAGCCACACCTGCCGAACCGTCCCAGGCACCCCTGATGGTGGACCTGATCATTTCGCTGGACGGTTACGCCTCCGCAGAGGGCTGGCCGGGGTGGTGGGGACTGGAGGGGCCCGAATACCTTGCCTGGCTGGACCAGGAATCGGCGAAGAACTACACCTTCCTCCTGGGCTCGAATACGTACCGGTTGATGTACGGCATGTCCGCGCAGGCCGCGGCGGACCGGTCCGGTTTTTCCGAGGAGGAGGGCGCCAGCCTCACGGGGCTGTCCGCCGTACCGAAAATCGTGTTCTCTTCCTCGCTGCAGTCTCCCCTGGACTGGCCGAACTCGACCCTGGTAACCGGGGACGCGGTTGACGCGGTCCGCGAGCTGAAGCGTAGGGGAACGGGGCCCCTGAGTACCTTGGGCAGCATCAGCCTTGCACGGTCGTTGCTGGTGGCGGGCCTCGTGGACCGGTTCCGTCTGGTGGTTTTCCCCGTGATTACCGGCGCCACCGGGCGCGAGCGGATCTTCGATGGATATCCCGACGTCCGGCTGGACATGGTGCAGAGCAGGACGTTCGACGGCAGGCTCCAGCTGCTGGAGTACGTTCCCACGGTACTCACCGGCCCGCCCGGCACCGGGCAACCGTGACCGTTGCCCTTAGCACCCCGACGTCCGGCTGAACCGTAGGCAGCATTTCCGGTTCGAGCAGGCAGGCCGGGTCCTCCTGGGACTGGGAATCACCGCGCAGTCGTTCCAGGCGCCACGGCGGAGGTCGCGGCTGCTGCCCGGCCGGCCGTTTCCATGTGAGGATCGAGGTATGCCCCAGCGCCTCATGCTGCTCGACACTGCCTCCCTGTACTTCCGCGCCTTCTACGGCCTGCCGGACACCATCCGCCGACCGGACGGCACGCCGGTCAATGCCGTCCGCGGGCTGCTGGACATGATCGCCCGGCTCAGTACCGATTACGGGGCCACCCACCTGGTGGCCTGCTGGGATGATGACTGGCGGCCGCAGTGGCGGGTTGACCTGATCCCCACCTACAAAGCCCACCGGGTGGCCCGTGCAGTCCCGGGCGGCACGGACGTGGAAGTGGTGCCTGAGGGCCTGGAGGCGCAGCTGCCCATGATCCGCCGCGTGCTGGAGTTGGCGGGCATCGCCATTGTGGGGGCAGCAGAGCATGAGGCCGACGACGTCGTGGGCACCTATGCCAGCCGTGCCGGCCTTCCTGTGGATGTCGTCACGGGCGACCGGGATCTTTTCCAGGTGTGCGACGACGACCGTGGGGTCCGGGTGATCTACACGGCCCGCGGCATGAAGAACCTCGAAGTCATCACCGAAGAAACCGTCGTGGCCAAGTACAAGGTCCTCCCGCAGCAGTACGCCGATTACGCCACGCTGCGCGGCGACGCCTCCGACGGCTTGCCCGGCGTGGGCGGGATCGGCGAGAAGACGGCGGCATCCCTGCTGCTCAAGTACGGCACCCTGGAACGGCTGCTGGCGGCGGCGGAAGACGACGACGGCGGCGTGTCCAGTCCTGTCCGGGCCAAACTCTCCGCCGCCGGCGCGTACCTCGAAGCAGCTCCCGCCGTCGTCCGCCTGGTGCGCGACCTCGAGCTGCCCACGCTTGAGCAGGCGGGTGCCCTGCTGAAGCCGGTGACGGGTGACCGGCGCGCCGAACTTGAGCGGCTGGCCATCGACTGGAACCTCGGCGGCTCTGTCCGCCGCCTGCTCGCCGCGCTGGACCAGCGGACGCAGCCGGCATAAGGGCCTGGCCCCGATGACGCCGGATGTACGGCCGTGACCTTTCGTTGCGGTACGCGTCCGCGTGTTTCGGGCGGCTTGAGCGGGCCGCTTGGCTGATGGTTTGGTGAGGTAAAGCTCCAGATGAGAGGCCACTCCATGACAGTCACTTCAGATCTTGCTCCCCGCCGGCTCCGGGATATCTTCGGAACATTCGCCAGCGGCCTGACCGTGGTCACCGGTTCCACCCCCGGCGGGCCCGTGGGTTTCACCTGCCAGTCCTTTGCCTCACTGTCGCTGGACCCGGCGCTCGTGACCTTCAGCCCGGCACGCACATCGAGCACGTGGCCCGTGCTGCGGAGGGCCGGTTCATTCACCGTCAACATCCTCCCCGCGGAACACCAGCACCTCGCCGGACAGTTTGCCCGCCCGGGAACGGACAAGTTCGCGGGCGTCGCGCACACCCCCTCGCCGCTGGGGAATCCGGTGCTGGAGAACGCGCTCGCCTGGATCGACTGCGACCTCCATGCAGAGTACGACGGCGGTGACCACACCATTGTGGTGGCTGCCGTGCGGCACCTCCACGCGCGGGGCGACGCCGAGCCCCTGCTGTTCTTCAAGGGCCGGTACGCCGGGCTCGCGCCGGCCGGGCACCTGCTCGAAGCGGCGGGCTGATTCCGGCCCCCGCCTCCGCACTCTTGATTCCGGCCCATGTGGTAGTAAGCTTACTGAGCATTACTAGTAAGCTTGCTGATTAAATGGGATGGGAGCAGGAGCCATGGGCGCAATATTCGGTACGGCCCTGTCACTTGCGCTGACCTTGGGCGGTGCTGCGGTGGCGGCGGCAGGTGGCCCCGGGGCGGCCCAGCACTACCTGGCCGGCCACGTGCTGCTCGGGGTTGGCATTGGCCTGCTGATCGCCACTGCCCTCCGAACTGCAGCCCGTATCCTCATGGCGCGGCCGGCCCCTCCGGTGCGCGTGGCTGCGGTGCCGACGCCCGCAGTTGATACCGCCACTGTCACGGTCCTGCCCGTGCGTTCCGCGTCCACCCTTCCGCTGCGGGGCAGGCATGCGGCCTGACCCGGAGAAACCGGCCGGACCCGCTCCGGCGCGGGCGTCCACTCCTGTACCCCGCCGCCGGGTCCGCGCCCTGATGATCCTGTGCTGCGCCTTGGTCGCAGCCCTTGTCGCGGGAGCGGCAGCCGCCCGCCCGGGCGGCACGGACGACGACGTACTGCGCGGTTTCCAGATCCGCGTGCTGAGCATCAGCCAGGCTGCCTCGGAGAACAGGATGGACGGGGCGCTGGCCGCCTTGCAGGCGCTCGAAAAAGACCTCGGCGAAGCCGCGGCGGCAGGCCGTGTTTCGGCTGCCCGCTACCGCGGCATCGAGGACGCGCTTTCGGCGGTCCGGGCGGACATCGCCACGCAGGTGGCAGCTGCGTCCGCCCCGGCAGCGCCGGCCCCGGAGCCGGCCGGCGGCGCCCCTGCGCCTGCCCCTGCCCTGGCAGACACCGCCGGGACCGGGCCCAGCCCGGTGGCCCCAGTTGTCGAGGCCGTCGCTCCGGCACCTGCCCCGGCCCCGGAAGCGCCCGGTTCACAACGGTCGGACACCGCAAAGGAAGCCAAAGGCAAGGGCAGGAGCCAAGGCAAACCCTGAGCGCGGCGGAGGAGTGCTTCCCCGTCAGGGCAGAATGGACGGATGATTCCTCCTGACGGCAACCCCGCCGCCGGCGCCTTCGACCTTGCTGCCATCGGTGCCGGTCTAGCCTTCCAAGGCTCCCTGCCCGCACTGCGGCAGGCGTTGAAAAGCGGCGCCGCCGTTGTCCAGGCTCCGCCGGGAACCGGCAAAACCACGCTTGTTCCGCCGCTGCTCGCCAATTTGTATGGCCAGTCCGGCCGCGTCATCGTCACCCAGCCCCGCAGGGTTGCCGCCCGGGCCGCCGCGCGCCGCCTCTCCGCCCTGGACGGCAGCGGCCTGGCCGGCCGCGTGGGCTACACGGTCCGGGGGGAACGCCAGGCGGGCCCGGCCACCCGGGTTGAGTTTGTCACCCCGGGCATCCTGCTGCGCCGCCTGCTGGCAGATCCCGCGCTTGACGGGACGGCCGCCGTCGTCCTGGACGAAGTGCACGAGCGCGGGCTGGAAACGGACCTCCTGGTCGGCATGATCGCGGAGGTCCGTGCGCTGCGCGGCGACCTCGCCGTCGTCGCCATGTCCGCCACGCTGGACGCAACCCGGTTCGCGGCACTGCTGGCCGATTCCGACGGCGGCGGCCCGGCGCCCGTGGTCGGCTGTGCTTCAGTGAATTATCCGCTGGAAGTGCACTGGCTCCCGGCACCGGCGGCGCGGCTGGACGCCAGGGGAGTGGCGCCTGCCTTCCTGGACCACGTTGCAGCGGCAGCGGCGGACGCCCACGCACGTGCGCTCACCGCTGACAACGCAGTGGATGCCCTCGTGTTCCTTCCGGGCGCCAGGGAAGTCTCGCACGTGGCCGCGGCGCTCCGCGGCCGGCTGGGCCGGAGCGTAGAGGTGCTCGAACTTCACGGCCAGGTGGCGGCATCGGAGCAGGACCGGGCCGTGTCGGGGCGGAATCCCGGAGATCCTCCGCGGATCATTGTCTCCACCGACCTTGCCGAGTCCTCCCTGACGGTGCCTGGCGTCCGGCTGGTGGTCGATTCCGGCCTGACCCGCGAACCGCGGCGCGACTCAGGCCGCGGCATGAGCGGGCTGGTCACGGTCTCCTGCTCCCGGGCGTCGGCAGACCAACGCGCCGGCCGCGCCGCACGGCAGGGCCCGGGGATGGTGGTCCGCTGCTACACCCAGCAGGCCTACGGTGCGGCTCCGGCCCACGTCACCCCGGAAATCAACGTGGCGGACCTGACCGGCGCCGCCCTCACCCTTGCCTGTTGGGGAGCGCCCGGCGGGAAGGGACTCATGCTTCCGGACGCGCCGCCGCGCCAGGCGATGGACGACGCCGTCGAGGTGCTCCGGGAACTGGGCGCGGTATCGGACGACGGGCAGGTGACGGCCGCGGGCCGGGTCCTCGCCGCCATCCCCGCCGATCCACGGCTGGCACGGGCACTGCTCGACGGCGGCGCCTCCACCGGCCGCCGGCTCGCCGCCGAAGTGGTGGCCGCGGTCTCCGGAGACCACCGCGCACCTGGCGGCGACCTGCCCAGGCTGCTGGCGCAGCTCCGAGCGGACAAGGGCCCGGCGGGAAGGCGCTGGGCGGAAGAGTCCAGGCGGCTGGCTGCCATGGCGCAGCGGACGGGCGCGGTCGCCCTGCCGGATTCCCCCAGCGCCGCGGATTCCCCCAGCGCCGCGGGGAACTCCGACGCGGTGGGCGCCGTCGTCGCCCTCGCGTTTCCCGACCGCATAGCCCGCCGCGTGCCGGGCAGCGAGGGGGCAGGACAGTACCTGCTGACATCCGGCACCCGGGCAGGACTGCCCGCGGGCAGCACGTTGTCAGGCCACGAGTGGCTGGCCGTGGCCGAAGTGTCCCGGGCCTCGGGCCGGGACGCAGGGGGCACCGGCGCCGTGATTCGGGCCGCCGCGCCCCTGGCCGCCGCCATGGCCGAAACGGCGGCGTCGCACCTGCTGGCAGACACGGTGGAAGCGGACTTCAGCGGAGGCCGGCTGAGTGCGCGCAGGACACGGCGGCTGGGTGCCATCGTGCTCTCGGCCACACCGGTGCGCCCCAGCGCCGAACAGGGACGGAGGGCTGTGGCGGTTGCGTTGCAGTCCCAGGGGCTGGCGGCCCTGCCATGGTCGACGGCGGCGGCTTCCTTCCGGCGCAGGCTCGCATTCCTGCACCGCCAGCTGGGAGAGCCCTGGCCGGATGTGTCGGACACCGCGCTGCTGGAGCGGCTGGAAGAGTGGCTGGGGCCCGAACTGGAGGACCTTGCGGCCGGGAAACCGGTGGGCTCCCTTGACCTGGCGGACCCCTTGCGCCGCCTCCTGCCCTGGCCGGAAGCTGCCCGGCTGGGTGAGCTGGCCCCCGAAAGCCTTCAAGTCCCCAGCGGCTCCCGCATCCGGATCGATTACCCGGAACCCGGCGATGATGGTGCGGCGCCCGTCGTTGCCGTGAAACTGCAGGAGTGTTTCGGACTCGCCGAATCCCCGCGGCTGGTGGACGGCCGTGTCCCGGTGCTGTTCCACCTGCTCTCCCCGGCCCGGCGGCCCCTCGCCGTGACGGATGACCTGACCTCTTTCTGGTCCGGCCCGTATACCCAGGTCCGGGGCGAAATGCGCGGCCGCTACCCCAAGCACCCCTGGCCCGAGGACCCCTGGTCAGCCCCCGCCACCGCACGCGCCAAGCAACGCAGGTAGCCGTGCTCCGGGCGCCCCTGTCATGAGGCGGACCGGCATGTGAGGGAAGGGCCGCCTCCTTGGCTGTGCGCTGCGATGAACGCGGCCACAGGAGCTGCCAGGGACGCACCCACTTCCCCGGCCGGCCGCTTCTTTCCCGCCACCGCGAAGGAGTGGTCACCGCCCTCCGCCCACTGGAGCACGGCGTTGGGCCCGATCCGGGAGACGACATCCTCAAGGATCCCCGGTGTGGCAAACGTGTCCCGGGTTCCCTGCAGGAACAGCATCGGGGTGCCCAGCCCGTACAGGTGCTCATCCCGGAGCTTCTCCGGCTTCCCGGGAGCATGCAGGGGATAACCCAGGTAGACCAGCCCCGCCACGTCCATGCCTTCGGCTGCAGCCATGGAGGCCATCCTCCCCCCGAACGACTTGCCCGCCGCCCACACGGGGCCGCGGTCACCGTGGGCGTCTGCCTGCGCCCGCGCGGCGGCCATGGCGGCCCGCCAGGCGGCGATGGCCATGGGAGGACGGTCAGGGAACTTCCGCCCTGCCTCCCGGTAGGGGAAATTGAAGCGCAGGGTGGCCACGCCCAGGCTGTTCAGGGCATCGGTGAAGCCGTGAAGGAAAGGGTGCCCCATGCCGGCACCAGCGCCGTGTGCCACCACCACGGTGGCGGTGGGCTCTGCGGGGCGGGCATAGACGGCGGAAAACGAGGCGTCCCCCACGGCGACGGTGAGCTGCTCATCGGATGCTGGCATGGCTCCATCATGCCGGAGGGTGGCGGATGTACCCATCCCCGCCGGTGGCGGGGTGTACGTTGTCCCCATGGCGAGTGAACAGACCACCATTACCGTGCAAGGCCCCAACGGACCGCGCGACATGCGCATTTCCAGTCCCAGCCGCGTTCTCTGGCCGGACCTGGGTCTCACCAAACTGGATTTGGTGAAGTACATCTGTGATGTGGGGGAGGCATTCATCGCCGCGAACGGCGACCGGCCCGTGGCGCTGCAGCGGTTCTCCGGCAACATCGACGGCGAACAGTTCTTCTCCAAGAACCCGCCCAAGGGCACGCCGGAGTTCATCCGCTCCGTCAAAGTGGTCTACCCCAGTGCGAGGTCCCACCCCCAACTGGTTTTCGACGAGCCTGCCGCAGCCGTGTGGGCCGTCCAGATGAACACCGTGGTGTTCCATCCCTGGCCCTCGCGGGCAGAAAACATTGACAACCCGGACCAGCTGCGGATCGACCTCGACCCGCAGCCCGGCACCGATTTCGACGACGCTGTCCCCGCTGCCCTGGTGCTGAAGGAAGTCCTGGCCGAGGCCGGGCTCACCTGCTTCATCAAAACCTCCGGGAACCGGGGCCTGCACGTTTACGCCCCGATCGAACCCACCCGCGAGTTCCTGGACGTCCGCCACGCCGTCATTGCTGCGGCCCGGGAAGTGGAACGGCGCATCCCGGACAAGGTGACCACCGCCTGGTGGAAGGAAGAACGCGGCCGGCGGGTATTCCTAGACTTCAACCAGGCCAACCGCGACCGCACCATCGCCGGAGCCTACAGTCCGCGGGCCCTCCCGCACGCCCCCGTGTCCTGCCCCCTGGGCTGGGATGAACTGGAATCGGCGGATCCGAAGAACTTCACCATCCTTACCGTGCCGGAGCGGCTGAAGACGGTGGGTGACCCGTGGGCGGACTTCAGTGCCGCTCCCGGCACCATCGACACCCTGCTGCAGTGGTGGGACCGTGACTGCAAGGCCGGCCTGGGAGAACTGCCCTTCCCGCCCGACTACCCCAAGATGCCGGGCGAACCGCCGCGGGTGCAGCCCAGCAGGGCACGCAAGCAGGACTGACCCGCTGCCCCGGCCGGCGGGTGGTCACTCGAAGCGGGACGGATCGCCCATTCCGCGGCGCACCACCTCGGCCACCCCGCTGGAGAAGTCGACAACGGTGGTGGGCTCGGCGCCGCAGTCGCCGGCGTCGATCACGGCATCCACCTGGTGGTCCAGGCGTTCCTTGATCTCCCAGCCCACGGTCAGCGGTTCCTCCTCGTCCGGCAGCAGCAGGGTGCTGGACAGCAGCGGCTCGCCCAGTTCGGCGAGCAGCGCCTGGACCACACGGTTGTCCGGGATGCGCACCCCCACCGTCTTCTTCTTGGGGTGGAGCAGCCGCTTGGGAACCTCCTTGGTGGCGGGCAGGATGAAGGTGTAGCTGCCCGGCGTGACGGCCTTGATGCTCCGGAAAACGTCGTTGCCGATGTTCACGAACTGTCCCAACTGCGCGAAATCCCGGCAAACCAGCGTGAAGTGGTGCTTGTCATCCAGGTGCCGGATGCTCCTGATCCGGTCCAGGGCCTCCCGGTTTCCCATCTGTGCCCCCAGCGCGTAGCAGGAGTCCGTGGGGTAGGCGACCAGGCCGCCGTCGCGGATGATCTTCACTGCCTGCGCGATGGCGCGTGGCTGGGGGTCGTGGGGATGAACGTCAAAGAATCTGGCCATCCCCCGAGCCTACGTTCCCGGGGGCCGCACCGCACCATGTTCCTACGGCGGCGGCTGGCGTTGGGTGGTGCGCGTTGGTGGGAGAATATGCGTCATGGCTAGGGAACGCATCGTCATCGGCCTCAACGGCAGCGACGACGGAGACCTCCTGGTGCACCGGGCCGCCAAGCTCCTTGAGCGGGCCGGCGGGGGCGAAATCCTGGCCATCCACGTCCGGACGCCCTCCGGCGCCGGGAGCGAATCGCCCCACGCACTCGAGTCCCAGCGGCGGCAGGTGGCGGAGCTGGGCGGAAGCTACCATGCACTGTCCGCCGGTGACGTGTCCGCGGCCCTCCTGGACTACGCCCGGGCTTCGCGCGCCACGCACATCCTTGTCGGGCAGAGCCGCCGCAGGTTTACTGTCCTGTCCGGTGGAAGCGTGGAAGCCAGGGTTGGGCGCGGGGCAGGGGACATCGACGTCCAGGTGGTGCCCCGGCCCGCGGCGGCCAGGACCCGCAGACGCCGCACCGGGCTGGGGCGGCGCAGGGTCATGGCCGGTTTCGCGCTCGCCGCCGTCCTGCCCGCGGGCCTGCAGTTGCTGCTTGCAGTCTTTGACCACAGCGTTGCCACGGCGGCACTGCTGCAACTGGCCGGTGCGGTTGCCGTAGCCCTGGTTGGCGGCTTGTGGCCGGCGGTTGCCGGTGCGCTGTGGAGCAGCCTGCTGGTGAACTATTTCTCCACCCCGCCGCTGTATGACCTTGCCATCCGTGACCCGCAGGATGTCCTGTCCCTGGCGGTATTCGCCGGCGTGGCCGTAGCGGTGGCAGGGGTGGTGGACCGATCCGCCCGGCGGTCCAAGGAGGCATCAACGTCGCGGGCCGAGGCAGCCACGCTGGCAGACCTGGCCCTGGCCGCATCCCGTGAGGAGGACAACCTCAAAGGCCTGCTCGCGGAAGCGGTCAGCGTCTTCGGTGCCGACGGTGCCGCCGTCGTCACCCGCCGGGCCCCGTCCGGGGCAGTGGCAGAGCGCGGAGCAGCGGCGGAGGGCCGGTCCGTTGCCGGGAATGGGTCCGCGAATGAGGCGATGCCCGGCAGTGTGATGGTTGACGGCTTGATGGTGGACGACGCCGGGTGGGCTGACGACGGCGGGTTGGCTGGCGACGGCGGGGCGGGCCCTGGGCGCGGCGCATGGCAGGTGATCGCCGCGGCCGGGGATGCGACCGGCTGGCCGGTGATGCCGGGTGCTCCCGGAACCACGGTTGAACCGGTGGACGGGGAAACGTTCCTGGTGCTGGCGGGCCGTGTGGTTCCGCCGTCCGGGCGGCGGCTCCTGGCAGCCTTCGCAGTGCACGTCAAAGCGCAGCTCGAACGCCGGCAGCTGGCCGCAACCAGGAATGAAATCCTCCGCCTCGCCGAGGGCAACGTCATGCGGACCGCCATTCTCCGGGCCGTCTCCCACGACCTTCGAACGCCCCTGGCCGGCATCAAACTGGCCGCCGGGGGACTGCTGCAGAACGGCGTCGCCTACACCCGGGCAGAGCAGCAGGACCTGCTGGAGACCATCGACGCCTGCACCGACCGGCTGGACCTGCTGGTGGGCAATCTCCTGGACATGTCACGCATTACCGCCCAGTCGGTGGAACCCCTGCTGGGTCCGGTCCGCTGGACCGAGGTGGTGGACGCCGCCCTCCGCGGATTGCCGGCAGGGGCGGTGACGGTGGCGCTGCCTCCGAACATGCCACCCGTTGACGCCGATCCCGGCCTGCTGGAGCGGGTGGTCGCCAACATCCTGGAGAACGCGCTGAAATACGCCGCTGGAAGCCGTGTGGTGGTGGCGGGCGGTCCGGACGGCAGCGTCCTTGGCGGCCATCCCTGCGGTGAACTGCAGATTATCGACCACGGCCCCGGGGTTCCTGCCCGCAAGGTGGTGGACATGTTCAGGCCTTTCCAGCGGCTCGACGACCGGTCCCAGTCCACGGGCATAGGGCTCGGCCTGTCAGTGGCCCAGGGCTTCGTCCAGTCCATGCGGGGCACGCTTACAGCTGCCGAAACCCCCGGCGGCGGCCTGACCATGGTGATCCGGCTGCCCCTCTCCACCGGCATCCCGGCCGGTACCCCGGCTGGCGGGTTCCCAGGCAGCAGCGAGCCCACCACCGCGGCGGGCCAGCCATGACCGCCAACCACGCCGGCACCAAAGCCGGGGGCCTGCCCGCTGCAGCGCTGGTACTGGTCATCGACGACGATCCGCACCTCCTCAAGGCCCTTCGGATCACGCTTGCCGCGCACGGCTACGCCGTGGACACGGCCGTGGACGGCGCCTCCGCCCTTGCCGCGGCCTCGCGCCAGGCACCGGATCTGCTGGTCCTTGACCTCGGGTTGCCGGACATGGACGGGACCGAAGTCCTGCGGAACCTTCGCCGCTGGAGCGCCGCGCCGGTGCTGGTCCTGTCCGCCCGCCACGGGCCCCCGGACAAGGTGGGCGCACTGGACGCCGGCGCCGACGACTACATCACCAAACCATTCGGGCTTGATGAACTGCTGGCACGGCTGCGTGCCCTGCTGCGCAGGGTGCCGGAGCCCGAATCCCGCCCCGTGGTCAGCTCCGCCGGGTTCACCGTTGACCTTGTGGCCCGGCAGGTCCTGCGTGCCGGGCAGCCGGTAAGGCTCACCCCCACGGAGTGGAGCATCCTCGAAATCCTGGTCCGGAACCCGTCCCGGCTGATCTCGCAGCAGCAGTTGCTGTCCGAGGTCTGGGGGCCGTCCTACCGGAAGGAGGTCAACTACCTCCGCGTCTACATGGCCCAGCTGAGAAGGAAGCTGGAGGAGGACCCCGGCAACCCGCGGCACCTGCTGACCGAAGCCGGGGCAGGCTACCGTTTCGTACCCTGAAACGAGGGGTGAACAGGGGATTCTTCCCCTACCCGCCCGCCGCCGGATGGGGCAGGATGTTGAGTGCCCCAGTCCCGGCCGCAGCAGTCCCGGCCCCTGTGAAGGAGATCCTGCCATGCCAACAATCCTCAATCCCTACATCAGCTTCCGTGACAATGCCCGCGATGCCATGAACTTCTACCAGTCCGTCTTCGGCGGCGAACTCACGCTCAGCACGTTCGCCGACTTCCAGGCCAGCGAGGACCCCGCGGAAGCGGAAAAGATCATGCACGGCATCCTGACCACCACCCAGGGCCTGGTTCTCATGGGCGCTGACACCCCGAACAGCATGGAGTACCACCCGGGGTCCTCCATTTCCATCTCGCTCAGCGGCGATGACGAGGTGGAGCTCCGCGGGTACTACGAGAAGCTGAGTGGCGATGGGGGAGCGGTGACCGTTCCCATGGAGAAGGCGCCATGGGGTGACGTTTTTGGCATGTGCACGGACCGGTTCGGTGTCGCCTGGCTGGTCAACGTCAACGCAGCCCGGGCGACGGCGGCACCCTGACCCCCGGGCGGGCGGCGGGCCGGCCGGACTGCTGCCTGACCGCCCGCCGGTGCCGTCCCTTGCTTTCCCACCCCGGGCCCGCTCTGTAAGGACGGCCCAGTCCTTGAGGCACGGGCTTGGGACTGCGAGGATTAACGGGTGAGGTCCTTCATGGAGTTCCTGTCCGACAAATGGTGGATGGTGTTTCCACTGATGGCGTTCGCGGGCCGGTGGGCAGGCGGCTGGCGGCGCGCGGGAGAACGACGGCACCGGCGCCGGGTTGAACTGTACGAGCTCAAGAACCAGGCACTGGAGGCAGAGAAGGCTTCCGCTGCCGAGGTGCAGGCCCTGATGGCCACACACGACGCCACCAACCGCCGGTGGCTCGAGTACGAGCTCGACGTGGGCAAGCTCATCGACTTCCCACTCATGACTGATGTCCGTGAACCGCTCACCGTGGCCTTCCTTCGCGCCAAGCGGGACGCCGATGGCCAGCGCCCCGTCTCGCCCGGGGACCTTCGGTCCGCGTCCGGACTGGAGGCCTACCGGCAGGCGGTCAACAACTATGCCGTGGCCCTCGATGTCGCCGAGCGCGAAGCCCGCCGCATCCGGGACAGCAAGTTCAGCGGACCCGAGCGTGAACGGCTGGCCACGGCCCGCAAGCTGCTGATGCTCGCCGAGGACCAGGCGGCTACCCCGGCGGAACGGCAGGCAGCCTACAAACGGGCCCGGCGCGAGCTGGACGGCCTCATCGTCCTCCCTGACGTCACCCTGGCCGCCCTTGAGGGGAAGATCGCCCCGGAGCTGGATGCGGGCCCCCGCCCGGCACAGTTCCACCAGGGTTGAAGCTGCCGCGGGGTTGCGGCGTGGGCTGCACGCTTTACCTGGACGTCGACGGCGTGGTCTGCCCGTTCGGCCCCCAGGGAACCACCGGCTGGGGTTCCCCCTGGCAGCAGGCCGACGCCGGGCTGTTGCCCGTCACGTTTGCCGCCGAACTCGTGGCCGGGCTGAACACCCTGGCCCTGACACCCGAGCTGCGTTGTGTCTGGCTCACCAGCTGGGAGGAACTGGCGCCCCAATACCTGTGTCCCGCCGTCGGGCTGAAGGGCAGCCGCTGGCCGTACCTGAGCGCGGACGGGGCAGCCGGTGGGACCGGCTGGTGGAAACTAAGGGCCATCCAGGATGACGTCGAAAGCACCGGGCCCGAAGCCGTCGCCTGGGTGGATGACCAGTTGGCGTTCGAGGCAGAAGCGCAGCGCTGGGCACGGTTCCTGGGCAGGCGGATCCTTACCGTCTCGCCCCATCCCCGGCGCGGAATCACGCCCGCCGAACTGGACCGGATCCACTCTTTCCTGGCGCAGCCCGTGTTTTGACCTCATGCCGGGGACGCGTACGATCGATAAGGTTTCCCGCCGGTTGTGCCAGCGCCGCAAGTCATTCCACGCAAACAGCTGGTGAACTATGCTGTCCAAGGCAGCCTGGTAGGAGAAACTGCTGAACGTCGACTCTGCAGATTGGGCAACAGGTGGATATCACCTTCATGGTGGCGCTGGTCATTGGACTGGCACTATTTTTCGACTTCACGAACGGCTTCCATGACACCGCGAACGCCATGGCAACGCCCATCGCAACGGGTGCCATCAAGCCCAAGACGGCGGTGGCCCTGGCGGCCGTCCTGAACCTGGTGGGCGCCTTCCTGTCCACCGAGGTGGCCAAGACAGTGTCCGGCGGCATCATCCGCGAAGGCTCCGGCGGAGTACAAATCACGCCGGAGATCATCTTTGCCGGTTTGATGGGAGCGGTTCTGTGGAACATGATCACGTGGTTGAAGGGCCTGCCGTCCAGCTCCTCCCACGCCCTCTTTGGCGGCCTGATCGGTGCCGCGGTGGTCGGGGCAGGATTCAGCTCCGTCAATTTCGAGAGCCTGCTCCAGAAAGTCATTCTTCCGGCGGTCTTCGCCCCAGTGATTGCCGGCCTCGCCGCCTACGTCTGTACCCGGCTGGCCTATGCCCTCACGGCACGCCACGATCCTGAGACCGGCACCAAGCTCACCCAGAAGCGCGGTGGCTTCCGTACCGGCCAGATCTTCACGTCCAGCCTGGTGGCCCTGGCCCACGGAACCAACGACGCGCAGAAGACCATGGGCATCATCACGCTGGTCCTGATCGCTGCCGGCAGCCAGACGCCCGGCTCCGGTCCCCAGCTCTGGGTGATCACCGCCTGCGCCCTGGCCATCGCAGTCGGAACCTACGCCGGCGGATGGCGCATCATCCGCACCATGGGTTCGGGCCTGACCGAGGTCAAGCCGGCGCAGGGTTTCGCGGCTGAGACCAGTACCGCCTCCGCCATTCTTGCTTCCTCGCACCTTGGCTTTGCCCTCTCCACCACCCAGGTGGCTTCGGGATCCGTCATCGGTTCCGGAATGGGACGGCGCGGCACCACCGTCCGCTGGAACATGGTGGGCAAAATCGCGCTGGGATGGCTCTTCACTCTTCCGGCCGCCGGCATCGTCGGCGCCCTGACCGCCCTGCTGGTGAAGACCGGCGTCGTGGGTGTCCTCATCGCGGCCATCGCCGGCACCGGGGCAGTACTGTTCATGTTCTTCTACTCACGCAAGTCCTCCGTCAGCCACCAGAACGCCGTCGAGGTCGAGGAAGCCGGACAGGCTGTCCGGTTCGCCAAGAAGAAGGCCATGGCCCGTGCCCGGGCCGAAGCAAAAGCCAAAGCGCAGGCCGACGCCAAAGCCAGGAATTCCAAGGAGAATCAGCGATGAAATGGTTGGAACTCCTGACCGTTGCAGGCACCACCCTCGTATCCGCGGCAATCGTGGTGACCCTCTACTCGCTCGGGGTCCGGTTCACCGCCATTGCCGCTGACGCCGAGCAGACGTCCCCCGGGGTCAAGCGCTCTTTTGCCTACGTATGCTTTGGGCTCTGCGTCGTGGCCGTCCTCTTCGGGCTGTACCTGATCATCCCGTACTTCTCCAAGTAGCCGCATCCAAAGGCTAGGCTGGGGCCATGCAGCGCATCCAGTACTTTGTGGCAGCGTCCCTTGACGGTTTCATTGCCACGTCCACGGACGACCTTGGCTGGCTGCTCCAGTTCGACGGCTTTGAGGGCGGAGCTGACAGCTACAACGACTTCATGGCCGCGGTGGGCTGCATCGTCATGGGCGGGGAAACCTACGCCTGGCTGATGGAGCATGAGCCCGGCGCGTGGCCGTATTCCGGCACGCCCTGCTACGTCTTCACGCACCACGAACACCGGGCGCCGGACGGGGCGGACATCACGTTTGTCCGCGGCGACGTGCGGGAGTTCATCGCAGACTTCCGGCAGGCAGCGGGAGGCCTGAACATCTGGGTGGTGGGCGGCGGCAACCTTGCGGCCCAGTTCGCCGATGAAGCCCTTTTGGACGAGATCATCCTCTCCGTCATCCCCGTGGTGCTGGGTGAGGGGAAACGGCTGCTGCCGATGAAGGGCCCCACCCCGCCGCTCGAGCTGGCTGCTTCCCGCACGCTGGGCCGGGGCATCGTCGAACTGCGCTACCTGCTGCTGCGCCCCGGGGCGGACCCGCAGTCCTGATCCGCTGCCTCAGCCGGCGTTGTCGCGGAGCATGTTGGTGATCCGGGCGGTTGACAGGCGCCGGCCCCGGGAGTCCGTCATGACGATCTCGTGGGTGGCCAGGGTCCTGCCCAGGTGGATCGCCGTGCAGGTACCCGTCACCAGGCCTTCGGCGATGGACCGGTGATGCGTGGCGTTGACCTCAATGCCGACGGCGTGGCGTCCCGGTCCTGCATGCATGCCTGCGGCGAAGGAGCCAAGGGTTTCCGCCAGCACCACGTGCGCGCCGCCATGCAGGATCCCCGCAACCTGGGTGTTGCCCTCAACCGGCATCGTGGCGACAGTGCGTTCCGGGCTCATTTCCAGGAAATGGATTCCCATCTTGACCACCAGGGCGCCGACACCGAAAGCGCCCAGCCAGTCATGCATATGGTCGGGAATCCCGGCGGCTGTCAGCTCTTCGGCGAAAGCGCCCGGCGTGAAATTGTCTGTCATGGCAACTAGGCTGGCACCTGTGAGTGAAACAACCAAACCGGCCCCTTTTCCGTCCCAGGCCATCGACGAGGGTGCTGCCGTGCAGCCTTCGTCCCCCGTCCGCAGGCCTGCTGCAAAGGCCGCTGCCCCCGCCGCCGGTGGGTCTGTTTCAGCTACCGAAGCTCCGGTCATTCCCATCACCGGCCAGCCCCGGCTGCTGGTCCTCGACGGCCACTCGATGGCATTCCGGGCCTTCTTCGCCCTGCCGGCGGACAAGTTCTCCACCTCGAACGGCCAGCACACCAACGCCATCCACGGCTTCACCTCCATGCTGATCAACCTCATCAAGGAGCAGCAGCCCACCCACATCGCCGTGGCGTTCGACGTCTCCGATGAATCCACCCACCGCAAGACCGAGTACAGCGAGTACAAGGGCGGCCGGAACGAAACCCCGCGGGAGATGAGCGGCCAGATCGACCTCATCGGCCAGGTCATGGAGGCCTGGGGCATCAAGACCATCAAGATGCCCGGCTACGAGGCCGATGACATCCTTGCCACCCTCGCCGCGATGGGTGAGAAGGCAGGCTTCGAGGTTTTGCTCGTCTCCGGCGACCGGGACGCCTTCCAGCTCATCACGGACAACGTGTTCGTGCTGTATCCGCGCAAGGGTGTCAGCGACATCCCGCGGATGGATGCCGCCGCCATCGAGGCAAAGTACTTCGTCAGCCCGTCCCGCTACTCCGATCTCGCCGCACTCGTGGGGGAGACGGCGGACAACCTTCCCGGCGTGCCCGGCGTCGGACCCAAGACGGCGGCCAAATGGATCAACCTCTACGGCGGCCTCGAAGGCGTCCTGGAGCACCTCGATTCCATCGGCGGCAAGGTGGGCGACGCCCTGCGGGAGAACGTTGACGCCGTCAAGCGCAACCGCCGGCTGAACCAGCTCCACACCGACCTCGCCCTCCCCGTCACCCTGGACGACCTCTACCAACCGCGCCCGGACCAGGCCGCCATCGAGGACCTCTTCGACCAGCTTGAGTTCAAGGCCATCCGGGGCCGGTTGTTTGCCCTGTACGGAGACGCCGACACCCCGGCCGCCGAACGGGAAAGCATCGAAACCCCGGACTACAGCACCCCCGCCAACGCCGCTGAGCTGGCCGCCTTCCTGGCTGCCGGCGCAGGGCAGTGGTCCGCCCTCGCCGTCGACCTCGTCCCCGGCCGGATCGGTGAGGACGCCGACGCATTGGCCATCGTCCGCGGCGACGCCGCGGTCTATGTGGAGCTCGCCGGCCAGGACGCGGAAACCGAGAACGTGCTGGCCGCGTGGCTGCGCGATCCTGAAGCACCCAAGGTGATGCACGGCTTCAAGGCCGCGCTCAAGGCGCTCACGGCCCGCGGCCTGGAACTGGAGGGCGTGGTGGATGACACTTCCATCTCCGGCTACCTCATCCAGCCGGACCGCCGCACCTACGAACTCGCCGAACTCGCCCAGCACCACCTCAACGTGGGCATACCCGCCGCCACGGCCAAGGCGGGGCAGCTTGAGCTCTCCTTCGACGGCGATGACACCGCCGCCGCCGACGCCCTGGTCCAGGCCGGTGCCGTGGTGCTGGCCCTGAGCCGCTTCTTCGAGGACGAACTCAAGGACCGCCGGGCCGAGGAACTGCTGTCCACCCTTGAGCTGCCTGTCAGCCGCGTGCTGGCGGACATGGAACTCGCCGGCATTGCGATCGACATGGACAAGATGGACGACCAGCTTGCCGATCTTGCCCGGGTCATCGACCAGGCACAGGAACAGGCGTTCGCCGCGATCGGCCACGAGGTCAATCTGGGCTCGCCCAAGCAGCTGCAGACCGTCCTGTTCGACGAACTGCAGCTCCCCAAGACCAAGAAGATCAAGTCCGGCTACACCACCGATGCCGCGTCCCTGAAGAACCTGCTGGAAAAGACCGGGCACGAGTTCCTGGTGCAGCTCATGGCGCACCGGGAGGCCGCCAAGCTGCGGCAGATGATCGAGTCGCTGAAGAAGTCCGTGGCGGAAGACGGCCGCATCCACACCACCTATGCCCAGAACGTCGCGGCCACCGGCCGGATCTCGTCCAACAACCCCAACCTGCAGAACATCCCCATCCGCAGCGAGGAGGGCCGGCGCGTGCGCGGCATCTTCGTGGTCAGCGACGGGTACGAGTGCCTGCTCTCCGCGGACTACTCGCAGATCGAGATGCGCATCATGGCACACCTCTCCGGCGACGAAGGCCTGATCCAGGCGTACAGGGACGGCGAGGACCTGCACCGGTTCGTCGGCTCCAACATCTTCCACGTCCCCACCGACCAAGTCACCAGCGCCATGCGATCCAAGGTCAAGGCCATGTCCTACGGCCTTGCCTACGGCCTGACGTCCTTCGGCCTGTCCAAGCAGCTCGAGATTTCCGTCGATGAAGCCCGCACCCTCATGAAGGACTACTTCGACCGCTTCGGCGCCGTCCGCGACTACCTCCGGGGAGTGGTGGACCAGGCCCGGGTGGATGGCTACACGGCCACCATTGAGGGCCGCCGCCGCTACCTGCCGGACCTCACCAGCACGGACCGCCAGCTGCGCGAGAATGCCGAGCGCATCGCACTCAACAGCCCCATCCAGGGCTCCGCAGCGGACATCATCAAGCGCGCCATGCTGGGTGTCCACGCCGAACTGCAGGCCCAGGGCCTGAAATCCCGGATGCTGCTCCAGGTCCACGACGAACTGGTCCTCGAGGTCGCCGCGGGCGAACGCGCCGCCGTTGAGAAGCTGGTCACCGAGCAGATGGGTGCCGCCGCCGACCTCAGCGTGCCGCTGGAAGTCCAGATCGGCGTCGGGCCCAGCTGGTACGACGCCGGACACTAGGGCCCGGCCCGTTAACCAGCAGGAATGTTTGTGCTGGTCAGGTGCCGGATTCATAACTAGGCTCGGGTAAATGGGTGATCTGAGCGGAAACTATGAAATCCGGCGCTTCGAGCCGGCTGCCAAAGAGGATCCTGCCTACCCGCAGACCGTCGACTGGATGCGGGCCGTTGCCTTCGGGTTCCATGATGCGCGCCGCAGCGACGAACGGGTGGACCGGGGCATCGGGATGCAGCGCGCCGACGGGCGGGTGATGACCGGCGCCTACCAGGCAGGGCCAGTGGCCGACCACGCCCTGGGAGCCCACGTCCCGGTGGCAACCTTCGGTACCTTCAATAAGACAATGAACATCGGCTTCGGCCGGATGCTCGACACCCGGCTGGTCACGGCCGTGACGGTCCGGACGTCACACCGGCGTAGGGGACTGCTGCGCCGGATGATGGCAGAGGAGCTGAGCCTGGCCCGCCGGGAGGGGCTGGCGATGGCGGCATTGACCGCGTCGGAGGCCTCGATTTACAGCAGGTTCGGTTTCGGGGTGGCCACCCGGGAGCAGTCAATCAAGGTCGACACCAGCCGCCGCTTCGTCCTCAACCACCACGCCACGGGCCGGGTGGAGGTGGCCGATCCCAAGGTCCTCCTCGATCTGGCGCCGAAGGTCTTTGAGCAGCTGCACCGCCTCACGCCCGGTTCGATCGGGCGCCACGAGTTCTACCGCCAGCTCGCGTCCGGATCCATCAGCCGGGCCGAGGACGAGGACCCCAAGGTCAAAGTTGCGCTGCACTATGGACCAGACGGCGCGGTCGATGGCTACGTCTCCTACAAGTTCGCAGGCTGGGACGCCCGGCCGTACACCATGGAAGTGGTGGACCTGGTGGCAGCCACCGACCACGCCTACCTGGAGCTCTGGCAGTACCTTGGCGCCATCGACCTGGTCGAGAGCGTCACGTGGGAAGAAGCAATGGTCGATGATCCGCTGCCATGGGCGCTCGAGGACTCCCGCTGCGTTGAAGCCTCCGAGCCCCGGGACATGCTCTGGCTCCGGATTTTGGACGTCCCTGAGGCCCTGGCGGCCCGGCACTACCCCTCGGACGGAAGGCTCGTCCTGGAGGTGGGGGACCCGTTGGGCTTCACGGCAGGAACGTTCGTGCTGGAGGTCGACGGCGGCCAGGCCGCCGTCGAACGTGCCGGCGCGGGGGAGCGGCCCGACCTGGCCATGGATGTCTCCGCGCTGTCCTCGATCTACCTCGGCGGCGTCTGCCCGGTGACACTGGCGGCAGCGGGGAAGATTTCCGAACACGTCAAAGGTGCCGCATTCAGGGCGCGGCAGATGTTCGCTGTGGAACGGGCCACGCACTGCATGACCCACTTCTGATACCGCGCGCCAGCTGCACGTTCCCTCTCCGCCGCCGCTTTGACCCCGATTGCCGGCAGCGACTAGAATAAACGGGCGTGTACCACGTGCACGCGCTTGCGGTCCTCTGCGGACTGCATTGAAAAGCAATCCACAAATCAGGATGACCCGGGGAATCCATCGGATTCACCGAGAATCGCGCCTGCGTTCCATAACGCGGGCGCGCCGGTTTGCCTGACCGACTAACTATCCACAACGGAGCCCCTACTACATGACCATCACCTCCACCGAGAAGCCCGGTACCCCCGTCGTCGCGATTAACGACATCGGTACCGCTGAGGACTTCCTCGCAGCTGTCGACGCCACCATCAAGTACTTCAACGACGGAGATCTCGTCGAGGGTACCGTCGTCAAGGTCGACCGCGATGAAGTCCTGCTCGACATCGGTTACAAGACCGAAGGTGTCATCCCCTCCCGCGAGCTGTCCATCAAGCACGACGTTGATCCCGGGGACGTCGTCTCCGTTGGTGATCAGGTCGAAGCCCTGGTGCTCACCAAGGAAGACAAAGAAGGCCGTCTGATCCTCTCCAAGAAGCGTGCTCAGTACGAGCGTGCCTGGGGCGACATCGAGAAGGTCAAGGAAGAAGACGGTGTCGTCACCGGTACCGTCATCGAGGTTGTCAAGGGTGGTCTTATCCTCGACATCGGCCTGCGCGGCTTCCTGCCCGCATCCCTCGTCGAGATGCGCCGTGTGCGCGACCTTGCTCCGTACATCGGTCAGCAGATCGAAGCCAAGATCATCGAGCTGGACAAGAACCGCAACAACGTTGTGCTGTCCCGCCGTGCATGGCTCGAGCAGACCCAGTCCGAGGTTCGCTCCACGTTCCTCAACAAGCTGGAAAAGGGCCAGGTCCGTCCCGGCGTCGTTTCCTCCATCGTCAACTTTGGTGCCTTCGTGGACCTGGGCGGCGTAGACGGCCTCGTCCACGTTTCCGAGCTCTCCTGGAAGCACATCGACCACCCGTCCGAGGTTGTCGAAGTTGGCCAGGAAGTCACCGTCGAGGTTCTCGAGGTCGACCTGGACCGCGAGCGCGTCTCCCTGTCGCTCAAGGCTACGCAGGAAGATCCGTGGCAGACCTTCGCCCGCACCCACGCCCTCGGCCAGGTTGTTCCGGGTAAGGTCACCAAGCTGGTTCCGTTCGGTGCGTTCGTCCGCGTCGAAGACGGCATCGAAGGCCTGGTCCACATCTCCGAGCTCGCCGTGCGCCACGTTGAGCTGGCCGAGCAGGTTGTCTCCGTTGGTGACGAACTGTTCGTCAAGGTCATCGACATCGACCTCGAGCGCCGCCGCATCTCGCTGTCCCTCAAGCAGGCCAACGAGGGCGTCGACGCCGACAGCACCGAATTCGATCCCGCTCTGTACGGCATGGCCGCAGAGTACGACGAAGAGGGCAACTACAAGTACCCCGAGGGCTTCGACCCCGAGTCCAACGAATGGCTCGAGGGCTACGAGAACCAGCGCGCAGCCTGGGAGCAGCAGTACGCTGACGCCCAGACCCGTTGGGAAGCCCACAAGAAGCAGGTTGCCCAGCACGCTGCCGACGACGCTGCAGCTGCAACGTCCGGCGACAGCGACTCGGGCGCAACCAGCTACTCCTCCGAGCCTGCTGCCACCGATTCCGGTGCCGGCACCCTGGCTTCGGACGAGGCACTTGCTGCCCTGCGTGAGAAGCTGACCGGCAACTAATTGCCGCCGGCCCGGACTTCCCGGGCTGACACAGTGGGGCCCCCCCCAACCGGGGGCCCCCCGGTGTGTAAACCCCCAGGGGGGGGTTTGGGGCAACACGGG
>NZ_JBWJAR010000002.1:105108-156338 GCF_056389225.1 Pseudarthrobacter sp. rb
CGCCAACAAATGCCCGCCGGCCCGGCCTGCCCGGGCTCACCCCGGGGCCCCCCGCCACGGGGGGGCCCCACTGTGCTTTAACGCGCCTGCTGTGCTTTAGGAGCAATAGGGGCCTTACGCCCTGACCGCCGTCTGGACGGGTCCCCGCCTCCGCGCTAAAGGTCGACGACGGCGAGGACCGTCCCGTCGTCGTCGTGCGTCAGTGCCGCGCCTGCTGCCGTGAGCAGCCGCTGGGCGCCCAAGTTCCCGGACAGGGTACGCGCGGTGACGCGTTTCAGGCCCGCCCGGCGGGCCTCCGCCAGGACGAGGTCCAGGGCGGCACCGCCGATCCCCCGGGAACGGAAGCTCCGGCCAAGCCAGATGCCGGTTTCCGCAGAGGGGATTTCAGCCGCGGGGTCGCGCTTGAGCCTGATAGAGCCGGCGATGTGGGGACCCTTGAAGACAGCCCAGGACTTTTCCGCCGCAGGTCCGTCCAGTCCTGCGGCTGCAGCGCGGTGATAACCGTAGAACCAGGCCGTGCGCTCCAGGTTCCAGCCGGGGCCTCCCAGCGGGGGTGCCACTTCATCGGGGGAGGCGTCGCGCTTGGCCAATTGGAGCAGCCGGTCCGCCACGGCCTCGTCGACGTCCGCCAGGGTCACATCAGTCGAGGGGCTCATCAATCCATTCCGTTCCGCCGGGAGTGAGCCCGGCGGACCCTGCCGTCAGCTGCAGCAGGCGGTCGGACGCGGCGGCGATGGCGTCAGCATTGTCAGCCACCGCAATCCGCAGCACCGTGTGCCGGTCCTGGTAGCTGGTGTCCGCCATGACCATGCCTGCGGCGCGCAGATCGTTCTCAAGCCGCCCCGCTGCCGCGTGCGGCACCGCCGTGGAACAGATCCGCCGCCTGCTGCGCCGGACAAGGGGTGCCAGGTCAAGGGCTGCGGAGACTGATTCGGAATACGCGCGGACCAGGCCACCCGCGCCGAGCAGGACGCCGCCGAAATAGCGGACGACGACGGCACTGATGTCGCTGAGGTCAGTCACCCCGGGGGCCGTTTCTCTTTTCAGCAGGGCTTCGAGCATGGGGATGCCGGCAGTCCCGGCGGGTTCGCCGTCGTCGCTGGAACGCTGGACGGTCCGGTCCGGCCCGATGACGAACGCCGAGCAGTGGTGGCGGGCATCGTGGAATTCGCGGCGAAGGCCGGCCACGAGATCGCGGGCCGCGTCTTCCGTGCCGGCCCTCCGGAGAACCGTGATGAACCTGGAGCGCTTGATCTCAAGTTCATGCCGGAAGTCCCCGCCCGCTGCCAGCGTGCTGTAGGAGGTGGCCCGGCTCTGCGCCTCTGCTGCTGGTTCTGCCGGTTTCCGCACCGGTTCAGTCTAAGGGACCCGGGTATGGGGGCTTAGGACTCATGACAGTGGAGGGTGTGGCCCCGAGAATTGAGCCATGTCCATACCTGTAACCATGTCCAGGCGAGGGAAACCGCGGCGGCTTGCCCTGCCAGCGGTGGTGCTTGCGGGGGTGGTGGCCCCGGCTGTGTGGTTCCCGAGGTACTACCTGCGCTGGGGCGCGACGGATGCGGAGGCAAACGGTGGCCTGCCAGGCGACGATTTCCTCCCGGTTGCTGACCTGCAGTCAACGCGGGCGGTCACCATCAAAGCCCCGGCGCATCGGGTCTGGCCCTGGTTGGCGCAGATGGGCCAGGGCCGGGGCGGACTTTACAGTTACGACGTCCTGGACAACCTCGCCGGCCTCGATATACACAGCGCGGACCGGATTCATCCCGAGTGGCAGGACATCAAAGCCGGTGACCGGTTTCACCTGGCACCGGATCCGTCCGCCGACCTGGAGGTGGGCGCCGTAGACCTTGGAAGCTCATTCGTCCTTCGAGTCCCGCCGGGCTCACCCGGCCCCTTCGACTTCTCCTGGGCGTTCGTCCTGCGGCCGCAGCCCGACGGCACCACCCGGTTGCTGGTCCGTGAGCGATATGCCTACCGCAGATGGTGGACGCTGCTCATGGTCGAGGCCGTGGAGATCGCGAGCTTCGTGATGTCCCGCCGAATGCTCCAGGGGATCAGGGACCGCGCCGAGAGCAGAGTCTAAGCCCTTGCGGCGGTGTGTGGATTCCGGCCCCCTGTGCCGTGCACCTCGGGAGGAATTCAGATGGTCGACCTGCCCCCACCCCGTTCGTGGCACGTGCCCGGCGGCTGATGCCGAAAGTGGATGCTTTGACGATTCCCGGTGCCGAACACGATTTGCCTGTCTCGAAGCCGGAACCCGTGGATGAGCTCATCATGGAGTTCCTGGCTGATGGCCGGGACTGTCCGGCTTTTGGCCCTAATGTGGGGGTGTGCTGAAGATCGGGTTGACGGGCGGGATCGCCTCAGGGAAGTCGGTGGTTGCCGCGCGGCTGCAGGAACGCGGCGCCGTGTTGGTGGATGCGGATGCGCTGGCCAGGGAGGTGGTTGAGCCCGGGACCGAAGGGCTGGAGCGCATCGTGGGGGAGTTTGGCGAAGGAATGCTCGGCGACGGCGGACGGCTTGACCGCGCGCGTCTCGGGGCGGCGGTGTTCGGCAATCCTGAGCGCCTCGCCGCTTTGAACGCCATCGTCCATCCCCTGGTGCGCGCCCGCGCCGCCGCCATCACGGCAGCAGCCCCCGCTGACGCCGTGGTGGTCCAGGACATTCCCCTCCTGGTAGAGACCGGCCAGGGGTCCGCTTTCCACCTGGTGGTGGTGGTGGATGCGCCGGACGACGTGCGGCTGCAGCGCATGCTCGAGCACCGGGGAATGACCGCGGAAGCAGCGCGTGCCCGGATGGACGCCCAGGCCACGCGCCAGGACCGGCTGGCCGCTGCCGACGCGGTCCTGGACAACTCCGGTACCGTTCAGCACCTGCTGGACCAGGTGGACCGGCTTTGGGATGAGCGCCTGGTGCCCTTCGCCCGCAACCTGGTGGCGGGGAAACGCGCACCCCGGAACGGGGGACCGGTCCTGGAACCGTACCGGACGGACTGGGCGCAGCAGGCGGCCAGGATAGCGGCACGGCTGGTGGCGGCCGCACCCGGGCTCATCCTGGCCGTGGACCACATCGGCTCCACATCTGTTTCCGGCCTGGCGGCGAAGGACGTCATCGACCTGCAGGTGACGGTGCCTGACCTTGCGGTGGCGGCCACAATTGCACCGCTCCTGGCCGCAGCAGGCTTTCCGGCAGTACGGGACGTAGAATCCGACACTCCAAAGCCCAATGCTCCGGACCCGGCAGCATGGTTGAAGCGGTTCCATGCCAATGCGGACCCGTGCCGCGCCGTCAACGTCCACGTCCGGGCGGCCGGTTCGGCCGGATGGCGCTTCGCGCTGATGTTCCGCGACTGGCTGCGGAACGATCCCTCCGCGCTCCGGCTGTACGCAGCGCACAAGGCTGACCTCGCGGCCCGGCACGCCGGTGCGGGGACCACCAGGTCCTACGCGGAGGCGAAGGAACCGTGGTTCACGGATGTCGCGTGGCCCCTGATGGCTGCGTGGGCCGAGGCAACCGGGTGGGAACCGCCGTCGTACGCGTCCTGACACCGGTCCGCGCACCGGCCGATGTTCGCCGGTAACGGACGGGGCCGTCCAGTGTCGGTGCCCGGCTGTAAATTAGATCCATGAGCCTTGCGCAGGAAATCAACCGTGTTGTAGCGCCCTTCGAAGTCATCAGCGAATTCAAGCCCGCGGGAGACCAGCCGGCCGCCATTGCGGAGCTGACCGAGCGCATCAACAACGGTGAGAAGGACGTGGTGCTCCTCGGTGCCACGGGTACCGGTAAGAGCGCCACCACCGCATGGCTCATCGAACAGGTGCAGCGCCCCACCCTGGTGATGGTGCAGAACAAGACCCTCGCCGCCCAGCTGGCCAACGAGTTCCGGGAACTCCTGCCCAACAACGCGGTGGAGTACTTCGTTTCTTACTACGACTACTACCAGCCCGAAGCGTACGTGGCACAGACGGACACCTTCATCGAGAAGGATTCCTCCATCAACGAGGAAGTGGAACGCCTCCGCCACTCTGCCACCAACGCGCTGCTGACGCGCCGCGATGTGATCGTGGTGGCCACCGTGTCCTGCATCTACGGCCTGGGAACCCCCGAGGAATACATTTCCGGCATGGTCACCCTCCGAAAGGGTGCCGAAATGAACCGGGACGACCTCCTCCGCAAGTTCGTCTCCATGCAGTATGCCCGCAACGACATGGACTTCCACCGCGGCACCTTCCGGGTGCGCGGCGACACCGTGGAAATCATTCCGATGTACGAGGAACTGGCCATCAGGATCGAGTTTTTCGGCGACGAGATCGAGAACATCCACACGCTCCACCCGCTCACCGGCGAGGTCATACGCGACGAGGAAGAGATGTACGTCTTCCCGGCTTCCCACTATGTGGCCGGCCCGGAACGGATGGCGCGGGCCATCAAACGGATCGAGGATGAACTGGCAGACCGGCTGAAGGTGCTGGAAAGCCAGAACAAGCTGGTTGAAGCGCAGCGCCTGCGGATGCGCACCACGTACGACCTCGAAATGATGCAGCAGATGGGGTTCTGCAACGGCATCGAGAACTACTCGGCGCACATTGACGGCCGCGGGCCCGGCACCGCGCCGCACTGCCTGCTCGACTACTTCCCGGACGACTTCCTGCTGGTGGTAGACGAGTCCCACGTGACCATTCCCCAGATTGGCGCCATGTACGAAGGCGACATGTCCCGCAAACGGAACCTGGTGGACTTCGGCTTCCGGTTGCCTTCCGCCATGGACAACCGGCCGCTGAAGTGGGACGAGTTCCTGGAACGCGTGGGCCAGACCATCTACCTCTCCGCCACCCCCGGCAAGTATGAGCTGGGCAAAGCAGACGGCTTCGTTCAGCAGATCATCCGTCCCACCGGCCTGGTGGATCCTGAGGTGGTGGTCAAGCCCACCAAGGGGCAGATCGATGACCTCCTCGGCGAGATCAAGACCCGGGTGGAGAAGAATGAGCGCGTCCTGGTGACCACGCTGACCAAACGTATGGCGGAGGACCTCACCGACTACCTGCTGGGCCACGGCGTGAAAGTCGAATACCTGCACTCCGACGTCGACACCCTGCGGCGCGTGGAACTCCTGCGTGAACTCCGGTTGGGGTCTTTCGACGTCCTGGTGGGCATCAACCTTCTTCGTGAGGGCCTGGACCTTCCCGAGGTGTCCCTGGTCAGCATCCTGGATGCGGACAAGGAAGGCTTCCTGCGCTCCTCCACCTCGCTGATCCAGACCATCGGACGTGCCGCCCGCAACGTCTCCGGCCAGGTGCACATGTACGCAGACCGGATCACCGACTCCATGGCCAACGCCATTGATGAAACCAACCGGCGCCGCGCCATCCAGGTCGCGTACAACAAGGAACATGGCGTCGATCCCCAACCGCTGCGGAAGAAGATCGCCGACATCACGGACCAGTTGGCCAAGGAAGACGCCGATACCGATGCGCTGCTGGGCAGCTTCGACTACGGCAAGGGCAAGCGTGGCATCACAGGGGCAAACAAAGCCGGGGCCAAGAAGGGCGCGGCCCAGGTCCGTTCCGACGGGCTGGCGGCCGCACCGGCGGAGGACCTGGTGGGCCTGATCGAGCAGCTGACGGAACAGATGCATGGCGCGGCGGCCGAGCTGCAGTTCGAGGTGGCGGCGCGGATC
Source organism: Pseudarthrobacter sp. rb (assembly GCF_056389225.1). Taxonomy (NCBI): domain Bacteria; kingdom Bacillati; phylum Actinomycetota; class Actinomycetes; order Micrococcales; family Micrococcaceae; genus Pseudarthrobacter; species Pseudarthrobacter sp. rb. The sequence goes on from NZ_JBWJAR010000002.1 coordinate 110,786, forward strand.
CGCGACGAGGTCAGCGAGCTGAAGAAGGAGCTGCGGCAGATGCAGGCGGCAGGCCACGCCTAACGTCCGCGGCCGGGTACCCGGCTGGGGTACAGTTAAAGCACGTAGGGGAGTATCCCAAGCGCTACGATCGTCAACACGCAGGGCACAGCTGCCCCGCCGGGCGTAGCGGGCCGCCACATCAGCACCAAGTGCACAGGCAGGCCGGAGAGACTTACACCACTTTGTGTACCCTGCGAAAGGCTGCCCTGTGCTCGACTTGCCCGTATGGTTCGAGGTTGGCTCATTTGCCGTCCTCGGCCTGATTCTCCTGATCGATCTCCTCCTGGTGGTGCGGCGCCCGCACGAGCCGTCCATGAAGGAGGCCGGTCTGTGGGTGGCCTTCTACGTCACCCTTGCCCTGGCCTTCGCCGGCGCCATGTTCGCCTTCACCGGCCCCGAATTCGGCAGCCAGTTCGTTGCCGGCTGGGTCACGGAGTACAGCCTCAGCATCGACAACCTGTTCGTGTTCATCATCATCATGGCCAGGTTCTCCGTGCCGAGGAAGTACCAGCAGGAAGTCTTGATGGTGGGCATCATCATCGCGCTCATCCTGCGCGGCATCTTCATCATGCTGGGTGCCATTGTCATCGAGCAGTTCAGCTGGGTCTTCTACATCTTCGGCGCGTTCCTGCTGTGGACGGCCTGGAAGCAGGCCCAGGACGAGGGCGAAGAGGAAGAGGACCGCGAGAACCCGCTGATTGCGAAGATCCGCAAGGTCATCCCGATGTCGGAGAAGTTCGACGGCGGCAAGCTGCGTACCGTGGTCAACGGCAAGAAGGTCTTCACCCCCATGGTGATCGTCTTCATCACCATCGGCCTCACGGACCTGCTGTTCGCAGTTGACTCCATCCCCGCGATCTTCGGCCTGACCCAGAGCCCCTTCATTGTCTTCACCGCCAACCTGTTCGCCCTGATGGGCCTGCGGCAGCTGTACTTCCTGCTGGGTGGCCTGATGAACCGGCTCATCTACCTCAAGCACGCCCTGTCCTTCATCCTGGCGTTCATCGGCATCAAGCTTGTCCTGCACGCCATGCACGTCAACGAGCTTCCCTTCATCAACGGCGGACAGCACATCGAGTGGGCACCTGAGATCCCCACCTTCGTCTCACTCGCCGTGATTGTGGGCACCATCATCGTCGCCGTCGTCGCCAGCCTGCTCAGCTCCAAGGCCCAGGCTGCCAAGGTGGATCCGCGGCTTGAAGAGGACGCCCGGAAGAGCCACAGCGACGCCGAGTAGGCGCGCCCCGGCGCATTCCCCTCCGGTAATCCCGGCCGCCTGAGCGGCCGGGATTACCCCCTTTAAGCCTCCGCAGCACGGACGGTTTCCACACCTCCACCGTGCTCTGGGCGGTAACAGCTCCTGTTCCCCGGTCTTCGCCCGGATCCGCTGCTGCTGGCGCGCCGGCTTGCCGCGGCCAGCCGTCCTGGCCGCCGCCGTCGTCACCCGCACCTCCCTCACGCGGTCAGCGGCCGCCTGAGCGGGCCATGCCCAGGAGGCGGGCGAAGATCCTCTCGCCGTCGTCGGCGATCCCGTCATGGTGGAAGTCGGCAGTCTCCCAGACCTGCAGCCCGCGCACCGCAGCCGCCGTGCGCAGGGAAAGGTCCCGGTCAACGTAGATATCGTGCGAGTAGACCGCCGCTGCCACGGGAACGGTGTTGGCGGCCAGCACTTCCGGGTCGTACAGCGGCTTCCAGTCCTGCTTTGCGGCGAGCAGGTCGGCCACCTCCCGCAGCGGCTGGAGGGCCGGGTCCTGCTCGAAGTACCACGGGTACACCATTTCGCCGGTCAGCAGCAGCGGTTCGGCGTCGGGCCTGAACCAGGGGTTCTCCCGGAGCATGCGCCAGGCTGACCAGTCGGTGGCCTGCTCCTGGCCGTAAATGGATTCATGCATGAGGGCGTACAGCGGGTTTGAACGCCGCGAGACCACACCCTGGAGCTGCTCCAGGAAAGTGTCGGACAGCCTGGGGCCACCCGCGGTGTCCACGAATGCGTCCTCCAGCAGGTAATGCAGGCTGTCCACCCGGGTGTTGCCGCCCAGGAATGCGCCGGCCATCTGGAACCGCTCCACGGTGAGGGGGCTGCCGTCGGGCAGGAGTTCCGGTGTGCAGCGCAGGTGGCGGGCAATCCGCTCCACCGCATCCCGGTCCTCCGGATACCAGCCGAAGTATTCATCGTTCCGTGCCGCTACGCGCTGGAAGGTGGCCCGGTATACGTCGTCCGCGCTGCCCGTGAGAGGTGCCAGGCCGCCAGTGATGAGGGCTTCGCGCAGTCCTTCCGGTGCGAAGGACAGGTATGTCAGGGCGCAGAAGCCGCCATAGCTTTGGCCGTAGATGGTCCAGGCGGGTGATTCCAGGGCACGGCGTATCAGCTCCGCGTCCGCCACGATCGAATCGGCCCTGAAGTGCTCCAGGTAGGCCGCCTGTTCGGCAGCGGACCCGCGGGCGGGCAAGGTCCCGCGGTCGACGGGCGTCGAGAGCCCGGTGCCGCGCTGGTCCAGCATCAGGATGCGGAAGTCCTGCGCTGCGGCCTTGCTCCAGCCGCCCAGGGAGCCCCATCTGTTGCCGCGGCCGCCCGGGCCGCCCTGCAGGAAGAGGAGCCAGGGCAGCTGTGCGGCCGCCTCCGCGCTGTGCGCCGCCGAGACATACTCGCGGGCGAACACCGTGATGGTCTCTGCGGAGCCGTCGGGCGGTGCGGAATGGTCCAGGGGGACCGTGAAGTAGTGCTCCACGGTGCGCATGCCACGGAATTCGTGCGTTGCCCTGACCTCATGGCCCGCGGCGGGGACCGCTGCCCGGCGCACGTCAGCCCTGGGCATGGGCGGAAAGGGAGCCGCGGGAGGCCGCACTTCCAAACTGGTCCAGCGCCTCGCCGGTGAGCCGGAAAGTGGACCACCCGTCCATGGGGCGGGCACCAAGGCGGCGGTAGAAATTGATGGAGGGCTCGTTCCAGTCCAGCACGCTCCATTCCACGCGTGCGTAGCCGTTCTCCACGGCGATGGCGGCAAGGTGCTGCAGCAGGGCCTTGCCATGCCCTTCTCCCCGTGCCTCCGGGCTGACGTAAAGGTCTTCCAGGTAGATCCCGTGGACGCCTTCCCACGTGGAGTAGTTCAGGAACCACAACGCAAAGCCCTGCACGGTGCCTGCCGCGTCCTCTGCCATGGCAGCGAAGATCCGTGGGTTGTCGCCGAACAGGGCCTGCTCCAGCAATTCCGGTGTGTTCCGGACGGCGTCGGGTTCCTTCTCGTAATGCGCCAGTTCGTGGATCATGCGGAGGATGGCGGGAACATCGTGCCGGGTTGCGGGGCGGATTACACTCATTGTTCGAGCTTACCGCCGGGTCCGGCGGTACCGCCGCAGGCAGGGGAAGGGCCGGTCCGGGGCTAGAGCCGGTTCACATCCGTCACCCTCACCACGGCTGTTCCGGTGGCGTCGGAGTCCGCCAGGTCCACCTCCGCCGAGATGCCCCAGTCATGGTTGGCCGCCGGGTCGTCGAAGATCTGGCGGACCTTCCAGGTCCCCGGTTCTTCGGTGATGATGAGCAGGCCGGGACCCCGCGCATCCGGTCCCGTCCCGATGTCGTCGTGTTCGTCGAAGTAGTCGTCCAGCGCATCTTCCCAGCGCTCGGCACCCCAGCCGGAGCCGGCGTCGAGCTCTCCCAGCGCGGTGGCGTCCTCGTCGGCGAAAAGTTCCACGCGGCGGAACATCTCGTTGCGCACCATCACCCGGAACGCGCGGATGTTCGAGGTGAGCGACGGCGGCGGGGGCGGCGGCGCGTCGTGGGGCGTGGGCGCCGCACCGGACGTCAGCTCCTCCCACTCGTCCAGCAGGCTGGAGTCCACCTGCCGGACCAGCTCACCCAGCCAGGCCACAAGGTCTTCGAGGTCCTCCCGGAGCATGTCCTGGGGAACGGTTTGGCGCAGCGCTTTGAAGGCATCAGCGAGGTACCGCAGGACGATGCCTTCGGACCTGGCCAGGCCGTAGAACTGGACGAATTCGCCAAAGTTCATGGCGCGCTCGTACATGTCGCGGACCACGGACTTGGGGGCGAGCTCAAAGTCGCCCACCCACGGTGCGGCCTTCCGGTACACCTCGAACGCTTCGCCCAGGATATCGGCGAGCGGCTGGGGGTAGGTGACCTCGTCCAGCATGGCCATCCGCTGGTCATACTCGATGCCGTCGGCCTTCATGGCCGCCACTGCCTCGCCGCGGGCCTTCTTCTGCTGCGCCGACAGGATCTGCCGCGGCTTCTCCAGGGTCGCCTCGATGACGGACACCACGTCCAGGGCGTACGACGGCGACTCCGGGTCAAGGAGGTCCAGTGCGGCAAGTGCGAAGGGGGAGAGCGGCTGGTTCAGGGCAAAGTTGGGCTGCAGGTGCACGGTCAGGCGGACCGTGCGGCCATCTGGCCCCTGTTCCTCCGGCGGGATCCGTTCGATGACTTCGGCGGCGAGGAGTTCGCGGTAGATGCCCAGCGCCTTCTTCATGAGCCGCAGCTGGAAGGAGCGCGGCTCGTGGTTTTCCGTGAGCAGCCGCCTGGCCGCGGCGAAGGGGTCGCCGGGCCGTTCCATCAGGTTCATCAGCATGGCGTGCGTCACCGTGAAGCTTGACGTCAGGGGGTCGGGGACAGATTCCACCAGCCGCTTGAAGGTGGGCTCACCCCACGAAACAAAACCCTCGGGCGGCTTTTTCTTGACCACCTGGCGGAGTTTCTTCTGGTCGTCACCGAACTTGGCCGTGGCCTTCGCCATGGCCTTGACGTTCTCGACCACGTGCTCGGGTGCCTGCACCACCACCGTCCCGGCGGTGTCATAGCCCGCCCTGCCGGCCCGGCCCGCAATCTGGTGGAACTCACGTGAGTTGAGCAGGCGGGTGCGGACGCCGTCGTACTTGCTCAGGGCGGTGAGCAGCACGGTACGGATGGGGACGTTGATACCCACGCCCAGCGTGTCCGTCCCGCAGATCACCTTCAATAGTCCTGCCTGGGCCAGCTGCTCCACCAGCCGTCGGTACTTGGGCAGCATGCCGGCGTGGTGTACGCCGATTCCGTGCCGCACCAGCCGGTTCAGCGTCTTGCCAAACCCGGCGGCGAACCGGAAATTGGCAATGAGCTCTGCGATCCTGTCCTTTTCCTCCCGGGTGCACACGTTGATGCTCATCAGGTTCTGGGCACGGTCAATCGCCTCAAGCTGGCTGAAGTGCACCACATAGACCGGCACCTGCTTCGTGGAGAGCAGTTCCTCCAGCGTCTCGTGGACCGGGGTCTGGTGGTAGTAGTAGTGCAGCGGAATGGGCCGCTCGGCAGAACTCACCGTGGTGGTGGCCCGGCCCGTCAGCGCCGTCAGCCCCTCCTCGAAGCGGCTGACGTCACCCAGGGTGGCGGACATCAGCAGGAACTGTGCCTGCGGAAGCTCCAGGAGCGGGACCTGCCAGGCCCAGCCGCGCTGCGGGTCGGAGTAGAAATGGAACTCGTCCATGATCACTGCGCCGAGTTCCGCAGCAGCGCCCTCCCGCAATGCGATGTTCGCGAGGATCTCCGCGGTGCAGCAGATGATGGGTGCATCCTGGTTGACCCCGGAGTCACCGGTGATCATGCCCACGTTCTCCGCGCCGAAAATGTCGCAGAGCGCAAAGAACTTTTCGGACACCAGCGCCTTGATCGGGGCGGTGTAGTAGCTCCGCCGTCCCTGGGCCATGGCCTGGAAGTGCGCGGCGATCGCCACCAGCGACTTCCCGGACCCCGTGGGCGTGGCCAGGATGACGTTCGCGCCCGTTGCCAGCTCCATGATGGCTTCGTCCTGGGCCGGGTACAGCGACAGGCCGCGGGTTTCCGTCCACTCCACGAACCGGGTGTAAAGGGCGTCGGGGTCGACGGCGGCGGTGTTGGGGACGGACAGATCGCTCAGCTGGTCAACGAGTTTCATTGACTTAAACCTTAGTGCCACGTTACGGGCGGATCAGGCGGTCCGGCCGGGTTAGGCTACGCCTGGCCGCCGTGCATGCCAGAACCTGGAGAAAATCGTGAAATGGGACCCCGCAAAGTACGTCAAATTCGATGACCACCGGAACAGGCCGTTCTTCGACCTGACTGGCCGGATCCATGCTGACCGCCCCGGGCGGGTGGTCGACCTTGGCTGCGGGCCGGGGAACCTGACAGCTGCCCTGGCCGAACGCTGGCCCGGCGCCCACGTGGTTGGCCTGGATTCCTCCGCGGAGATGTTGGCAAAGGCCGCCCCGCTGGCGCAGGCAGTCCCCGCCCTGAGGTTCGAACATGCCGACATCGCCGAATGGATGCCCACTGGGGAGACGGACGTCGTGGTGAGCAACGCAGCCCTGCAGTGGGTGCCGGACCACCAGGATCTGATGCGCAGGTGGCTGAAGGCCCTCCGCCCGGGAGCCTGGTTCGCCATGCAGGTGCCGGGCAACTTCAACGCCCCCTCGCATTCCCTGATGCGGGAACTCGCGGCGTCCGACCGTTGGGCGGCCAAGCTGGGCGGCGTGCTGCGCGGCGGGGAGTCGGTGGGGGAGCCCGCGGACTACCTGGGCATCCTGCTCGACGCCGGCTGTGCGGCGGATGCCTGGGAAACGAGCTACCAGCAGGTCCTGCAGGGGCCCAACCCCGTGCTGGAGTGGGTCCGCGGCACGGCACTGCGGCCGGTTATGGCCGTCCTTCGCGACGACGACGCCAGGCATTTCGAAGCGGAGTACGCAGCCGCCCTCCGGGAGGCCTACCCCCAGGGGGCGCACGGCACCGTATTTCCATTCCGGCGGATCTTTGCCGTGGGCCGCAAGGAGGAGTAGGGCCCGGACGCCGTGTTTTCCAGCACGTCACAGGACATGACAGCGCCTGAAAGTGATCTGGCTTACAATGGCCACTGTGCTTTGGGGTCAAGCCGCTGGCCCCCTCTTCGGCCGTAGGCATCTGCAGGGGGTATTTTGCTGGTCGGACTCTTAAAGCGGCAGCTTGCCGGCAAACACGCGCAGTTGTGGGCGATCGTTGTGCTCCAGCTTGTCCAGGCAGGCGCGAACTTGTTGCTGCCTACCGTGAACGCGGCCATCATCGATGACGGGATCGTGGCGGGCAAGCCCGGCGTGATCTCACGGCTCGGCATGCTCATGGCCGCCATCGCCGTGGTCCAGGCAGCCTCCGCCATCGCGGCGGGCTACCTCGGAGCCGTCGTTGCCATGAGTATCGGGCACCGGCTGCGGGCAGAGGTGTTCAGCCGGATCCAGACGCTGTCCTCCCAGGACGTGGCCCTGTTCGGAACCCAAAGCCTGACCACCCGCGCCACGAACGATGTCCAGCAGATCCAGGCGTTCGCCCTGCTTGTCTTCACCATGCTCTTCGCGGGGCCGGCCATGGGCATCGGCGGGATAGTGCTGGCCGTCCAGCAGGACGTGGTGCTCTCCGTCGTCGTCATCGTCATCGTGCCCCTGCTGCTGCTGATCATGTATCTGATCGTCCGCCGGCTCATTCCGCTCTACCGGGAGGGCCAGGAACTGCTGGACCGGTCCGGCGGCATCCTGCGCGAACAGATCATCGGTGTGGATGTGATCCGCGCCTTTGTCCGCCAGGGCCATGAAGGGCGGCGTTTCGCGGCGGTCAACGCACGGTTGACCGCCAACAACCTCCGGTCGGCGCTCCTGGTGGCCGGGATGCTGCCGATGATCATGCTGGTGGTCAACACCAGTTCGGTTGCCGTGGTGTGGTTCGGGGGCCACCGTATCCAGTCAGGACTCATGAACCTCGGAGCGCTCACGGCGTTCATCGCCTACATCATGCAGATCCTGCTGGCAATCATGATGTCCATGTATGTGCTGATGACGGCGCCGCGGGCAGCCGTCTGCGCCGAACGTATCCAGGCGGTGCTGGACACCGAGCCCTCCGTCACCAGTCCGGCCGGGCCGCAGCAGTTCCGGCCCGACCTGTCACAGCCGGCAACCCTGGCCTTCCACGGCGTTGGCTTCTCCTACCCGGGAGCTGAAGCTCCCGTGCTTGCGGACATCAGCTTTACCGCGGCTCCCGGTACCACCACCGCAATCGTGGGCGCGACCGGGAGCGGCAAGACCACGCTGCTGAACCTGATTCCACGGTTCCTCGACCCCACTCAGGGCCGCATCTTGCTGGCCGGCCACGACATCAGGGACCTGCCCCTGGACCAGCTGCGCGCAGCGATGGCCATCGTGCCCCAGCATTCCCATCTGTTCACCGGCACTATCGCCGACAACCTGCGGATGGCCGCGCCTGGGGCCACGGACGGGGAACTGTGGGCGGCCCTGGAAACGGCGCAGACCATGCGGTTCATGGATGACCTCCCGCTGGGTCTTGCCACTCCCGTGGGCCAGGGAGGCGCCAGCCTGTCCGGCGGGCAGCGGCAAAGGCTGTGCATCGCCCGGGCGTTGTTGCGAAAGGCGCCCCTCTACCTGTTTGACGACAGCTTCTCCGCTCTCGACTACGACACGGACACCAGGCTGCGGCAGGCCCTGGAACAGGCGCTCGCCGCCGCGACGGTGGTCATCGTGGCCGAGCGCATTTCAGCCGTGGAGGACGCGGACCTCATCCTGGTGCTCGACGACGGCCGCCTCGTTGCGCAGGGAACGCACCGGGAGTTGCTGGAAACGTCCGCCACCTACCGCGAGATTGCCGAATCCCAGCTCGCGCTGGACGGCACGCTGTGACGGCTGGGGAAGAAGCCGGGGAAACGGCGTACAGGTTCTGGCCAACGGCCGGCAGGCTCCTCGGCCTCCTGCGCCCCTTCCGGCTCCAGATGCTCGGAGCGGTGGGATCCACCTGTGCCTTTGCCGTCCTCAACGTCGCGGCACCCAAGTACCTCGGTGATGCCACCGACGAGGTGGTGGAGGGCGTCCTCCAGGGCAGCCTGGACCAACGCCTCGGAGCCCTCCTGGCAGCCGTGGCGACGATGTACGTTTTTGCTTCCCTGTTCAACTGGGTCCAGGGCGCGTTGACCGCCCGGGCCGTGCAGGGGCTCATGTACCGCCTGCGCGCGTCGGTGGAGGACAAGCTGCACCGGCTGCCCTCCACCTACTTCCGCGAACGCTCCCGCGGTGACGTGCTGAGCCGTGCCACCAACGACATCGACAACATCGCCCAGGCCCTGAACCAGGTCCTGACCCAGCTCATCGTGTCGGTCCTGATGCTGTGCGGCTCGCTGGCCATGATGCTGTGGATCTCACCGCTGCTCGCGGCCATCGCCATTGCCACCGTCCCCGTCTCCACATTGATCACGGTCCTGGTGGCCAGGCGGTCCCAGGAGCATTTTGCCCGGCAGTGGAAGGAGACCGGGGAACTGAACAGCCACGTGGAGGAATTCATCAGTGGCCACGAAGTCATCAAGGCTTTCGGCCGGCAGGAACAGGCGGCGGACGTCTTCACCCGCAGCAATGGACGCCTGGCGCGGGCGGCAGCCAAGGCGCAGTACTCAGCCGGGGTGGTCCAGCCACTGATGGTGCTGATGTCCAACCTCAACTACATCGCGGTTGCCGTGGTGGGGGCCCTGCAGGTCATCGCAGGCGCCATGACCATCGGGGGAGTCCAGGCCTTCATCCAGTTCAGCCGGCTGTTCACCCAGCCGGTGGGCCAGATCGGCGGGCTGTTGAACGTCATGCAGTCGTGCGCGGCGTCGGCCGCCAGGGTATTCGTCCTCCTGGACGCCGGCGAAGACCCGCCGGAGCCGGGCGGGCAGGGTGCCGCCACCCCGGCCGGCGGCCGCATAACCTTCCATGACGTCACCTTCGGCTACCCCGGATCCGTGCCCGCCGTCCGCAACCTCACCTTCACCGTGGAGCCGGGGCAGGCAGTAGCCATCGTGGGACACACCGGCGCAGGCAAGAGCACCGTGGTGAATCTCCTCATGCGGTTCCTGGAACCCTCATCCGGCGTGATCACCATGGGCGGGCAGGACATTGCCGCAATTCCCCGGGACCAGTTGCGGGCGCAGTTCGGTGTGGTCCTCCAGGATTCCTGGCTCTTCGACGGCAGCATCCGCGAAAATATCGCCTACGGCCTGCCTGGCGCGCCGGATGCTGCCATCGTCGCTGCCGCTGAGGCCACCCACGCGGACCGCTTCATCAGGTCGCTGCCCCACGGATACGGAACGGTGCTGGAAAACGGCGGGGAGCCGCTCAGCCAGGGCCAGCGGCAACTGCTCACCATCGCCCGGGCGCAGCTTGCGGGGCGGGCCGTCCTGGTCCTGGACGAAGCAACCAGTTCCGTGGATTCCAGGACGGAATTGCTCATCCGCCAGGCGATGCAGAGGCTCCGCCACGGACGGACGAGCTTCATGATCGCCCACCGTTTGTCCACTATCCGCAACGCTGATCTAATTCTCGTCATGGACCACGGACGCATCGTTGAGCAGGGTACGCATGCAAGCCTGCTTGCCGCCAACAGTTACTACGCCAAGCTGTACAACGCCCAGTTTGCCGAACGGGACGGCAGGGCAGAGGTCCTGGAGAACGGCCTGTGAGCGCCGCCGGAGAGTTTCCCGGTTCCTGGCGGCCCAATCCGGCCAGCAGCGTGGCGCTGTTCGAACAGCTGCGGCTCCAGGTCATCCATCTGGCGGACAACGGCGCCCTGGCGCCGGGTACCAGGCTCCCTGCGGTGCGGGCCCTTGCAGAGAAACTCGACGTCGCCCCGCACACCGTGGCAAGGGCGTACAAGGAACTGGAGGCGGCCGGCATCGTTGCCACCCGGGGACGCAACGGGACCGTGGTCTCGGCACGTGACGAGAGGCTGGGTGGCCTGTCCGAGGCCGCTGCCGCCTATGCCGCCGTCGCCAAATCCCAGGGCGCCAGCTTCGCCGAGGCCGTGAAACTCCTGGCCGCCGCCTACGATGTTCCCTGAGGGCGGAACCGTCGATGTTCGAAAAAGTTTTCGATTAGCATTATGGGGTGCCTAAAGCCTTAGCTGAAGAAACCCCTGCCCCCGCCACCTCCCTCGCCGTCCCCCCTGCTGCCTCCCTGCAGCGTCCGGACCTCTCCCGCCTCGTGGTGAAGGGCGCGCGGGAGCACAACCTGCGCAACGTGGACCTCGACCTGCCGCGTGATGCCATGATCGTCTTCACCGGCCTCTCGGGCTCCGGGAAGTCCTCGCTGGCATTCGACACCATTTTCGCCGAAGGCCAGCGGCGCTACGTTGAATCCCTCTCCGCTTACGCACGCCAGTTCCTGGGCCAGGTGGACAAGCCTGACGTCGATTTCATCGAAGGCCTCTCCCCGGCGGTCTCCATCGACCAGAAATCCACCAGCAAGAACCCCCGGTCAACGGTGGGCACCATCACCGAAATCTACGACTACATGCGACTGTTGTGGGCGCGTGTTGGCAGGCCGCACTGCCCGGTCTGCGGCGAGCCGGTGTCCAAGCAGACCCCGCAGCAGATCGTGGACCAGCTCCTTGAACTCGACGAGGGCACACGCTTCCAGGTCCTGGCACCGGTGGTGCGCGGACGCAAGGGCGAGTTCGTGGACCTCTTCAAGGAACTGACGGCAAAGGGATATTCGCGGGCACGGGTGGACGGCAACCTGGTCCAGCTGAGCGATCCTCCCAAGCTCGGCAAGCAGTTCAAGCACACCATCGAAGTAGTAGTGGACCGCCTGGTGGTCAAGGAAGGCATCAGCCAACGGCTCACGGACTCCATCGAAACAGCCCTTGGGCTGTCCGAGGGCCGCGTCCTGGCCGAATTCGTGGACCTCGAAGCCGATGCGCCGGGACGGATCCGGGCGTTCTCCGAAAACCTTGCATGCCCCAACGAGCACCCGCTCGCCATCGATGAGATCGAGCCCCGCTCGTTCTCATTCAACAACCCGTTCGGCGCCTGCGCCGCCTGCAGTGGAATCGGCACCCGGCTTGAGGTTGATGAGGAACTCATCGTGCCCAACCCGGAGCTGTCCCTGTCGGAGGGCGCCATCGCACCATGGTCGCTGGGCACGGCCACCACCGAATACTGGAACCGGCTCCTGGAAGGCCTGGCCAAGGAAGTGGGCTTCTCCATGGCCACGCCGTGGGAGAAGCTGGGCAAGGATGTACGCCAGACCATCCTGCATGGCAAGGACCACAAGGTGGTGGTGCAGTACCGCAACCGCTTTGGCCGCGAACGCAAGTACAGCACCGGGTTCGAAGGCGCCATCCAGTACGTCCACCGCAAGCACGGCGAGACCGATTCGGACTGGGCCCGCGACCGCTACGAGGAATACATGCGGCAGGTTCCCTGCCCCGCCTGCAACGGCGCACGCCTCAACCCGGCATCCTTGTCGGTGCTGATCAACGGCAAGTCCATCGCCGAGGTGGCCGCGCTGCCCATGCGGGATTGCGCGGAGTTCCTGAACAACCTGGTGTTGACCGGGCGCGAAGCCCAGATCGCCCACCAGGTCCTCAAGGAGATCCAGGCCCGCCTGACGTTCCTCCTGGACGTTGGACTGGAGTACCTCAACCTCGAGCGTCCGTCCGCCACCCTCTCCGGCGGCGAAGCGCAGCGCATCAGGCTCGCCACCCAGATCGGGTCCGGCCTGGTGGGCGTCCTCTACGTCCTGGACGAACCCTCCATCGGCCTGCACCAGCGGGACAACCGCCGGCTGATCGAAACCCTCACCCGGCTCCGCGACATGGGAAACACCCTCATCGTCGTGGAGCACGACGAAGACACCATCCACGTTGCTGACTGGATCGTGGACATCGGACCCGGCGCCGGCGAGCACGGCGGCCAGGTTGTCCACTCCGGGACCTACAAGGAGCTGCTGGACAACAAGGAATCGCTGACCGGCGACTACCTGTCCGGCCGCAAGGCCATCGAGGTACCGAAGAAACGCCGTAAATACGACAAAAAGCGTGAGATCAAAGTGGTGGGCGCGCGGGAGAACAACCTCCTGAACGTCGACGCAGCCTTCCCGCTGGGACTCTTCACCGCGGTGACCGGCGTGAGTGGTTCGGGCAAATCCACGCTCGTCAACGAGATCCTCTACAAGGTGCTGGCGAACAAACTCAACGGGGCCAAGCAGGTGGCGGGCCGGCACAAGACCGTGCAGGGCCTGGAACACCTGGACAAGGTGGTCCACGTGGACCAGAGCCCCATCGGCCGTACCCCGCGGTCCAACCCGGCCACGTACACGGGCGTGTTCGACAACATCCGCAAGCTCTTCGCCGAGACCACCGAAGCAAAGGTGCGTGGCTACCTTCCCGGGCGGTTCTCCTTCAACGTCAAGGGCGGACGCTGCGAGGCATGCTCCGGTGACGGCACGCTGAAGATCGAGATGAACTTCCTGCCGGACGTCTACGTGCCGTGCGAGGTGTGCCACGGAGCCCGCTACAACCGGGAAACGCTGGAGGTGCACTACAAGGGCAAGACCATCGCCGACGTCCTCAACATGCCCATCGAGGAGGGCGCCGAGTTCTTCGCGGCGTTCTCACCCATCGCACGCCACCTGAACACCCTGGTGGACGTGGGATTGGGCTACGTCCGCCTGGGCCAGCCGGCCACCACCCTCTCGGGCGGCGAGGCGCAACGGGTCAAGCTCGCGGCGGAACTGCAGAAGCGGTCCAACGGCCGCAGCATCTACGTCCTGGATGAGCCCACCACGGGCCTGCACTTCGAGGACATCCGGAAGCTGCTCATGGTCCTGCAGGGGCTGGTGGACAAGGGCAATACGGTGATCACCATCGAACACAACCTCGACGTCATAAAGAGCGCCGACTGGCTGGTGGACCTCGGGCCGGACGGCGGTTCCGGCGGCGGACAGATCGTCGCGGCCGGAACGCCGGAGCAGGTGGCCAAGTCCAGCACCAGCCACACCGGAAAGTTCCTGGCCGAGATACTCGGCTGACCGAAGGAAACCGCGCGGAAGTATTCCTGGCCGGGAATGCGAGTTTCAGGCATTCCTGCTGTCGTGAGAAACTAACCCGGTGACTTCAACAACAGTGCCCGTGATCTTTGACCTGGACGGCACTCTTGTCGATCCGGCCGGTGGAATAACTGAAGGGATTGCCTCAGCCCTCCGCGGGCTGGGGCTCCCGGTTCCCGGCCAGGACCTGCTCGATTCGATGATTGGCCCCAAGCTGAGCGATTCCCTGCTCAACGTGGCAAACGTGCCCGCGGAACACCTGGAAGAGGTGGTCCACCGGTACCGCGAACACTACGTTGCCAGGGGAATTGCCCAGAGCCGGCTCTACCCCGGTATCCGGGAAATCCTGGAATCCTTCGCGGCGGCGGGGCGGCCCGTTGCTGTGGCAACCCAAAAGCCCCAGCGGCTGGCCCATAAAGTGCTGGCCCACCACGGCATCGACGGGCTCTTCCACGGCATCCACGGCTCTGCCGATGACGAAACTTTGGTGGAAGGCGTCCCCCTGGGCAAGACCCAGATCATCGCCGCCGCCCTGAGGGACCTCGACACCCAGCACGCCATCATGGTGGGCGACCGCGCCCAGGACGTCTCCGGTGCCATCGCCAACGGGCTGGACTGCATCGGAGTTGTCTGGGGATTCGCGCCGGACGGGGAGCTGGAGGAAGCAGGATCCGTGGCCGTCGTCAGCACAGGCGAGGAACTGGTAGCGGTCATCGAGCGGCTGCAGGCGGTCCACACCGCGGCCATGAGCGGGGTGGTCACCGATGGAAATGTTTGATGCCGTCCGCTGGACCACCCGCAACCTCATCGCCGGCACCTGCCGGCCCACCGTCGTCGGACTCGAAAACGTCCCCTCCGATGGCCCCTTTATCGTGGCCCCCAACCACCTGTCCTTCTTCGACAGCGTGATCGTCCAGGCCCTGATGCCGCGCCCGGTTGCCTTCTTTGCCAAGGCCGAGTACTTCACCACGGGCGGCGTCAAGGGCAAGGTCATGAAAGCCTTTTTCGAATCCGTCGGCTCCATCCCGGTGGAGCGTGGTGAGCAGGCAGCCAGCGTCCAGGCACTGAAAACCCTGCTGGACATCCTGGAGTCCGGCCGCGGCATCGGCATCTACCCCGAGGGCACGCGCTCCCGCGACGGCATCCTCTACCGGGGACGCACCGGCGTCGGCTGGCTGGCGCTCACTACTGGGGCGCCCGTGATCCCCGTCGGGCTGATCGGGACCGAGAAGCTTCAGCGTGCCGGAGAAAAAGGGGTCAAGCCGCAGCACTTCACCATGAAGGTGGGGGAGCCGCTGTACTTCGACAAGACGGGACCGGACCACTCACTGCCGGGCCGCCGCGAGGTCACGGACCGGATCATGGACGCAATCGCCGGACTCAGCGGCCAGGAGCGCTCCACCAGTTACAACCAGAGCAAGTCCGCCGAGTAACCGGAACCGCCGCAAGCGGACCCGGACCGGGTCCGGATGCTCAGGTTGGCATGGAGACCCGGCGCGACTCAGTAGACTTGATAGGTGGCAAATCCAGCAAGTTACCGGCCCAAAACCGGTGAAATCCCCACCAACCCGGGCGTCTACCGGTTCCGTGATCCGCACGGCCGGGTCATCTACGTGGGCAAAGCCAAAAGCCTCCGGTCCCGGCTGAACTCCTACTTCGCCAACCCGGCGGGGCTGCTGCCCAAGACCTATGCGATGGTCCACGCGGCCAGCAGCGTTGAGTGGACCGTGGTGGGCAGCGAACTCGAATCGCTGCAGCTGGAATACACCTGGATCAAGGAATTCAAGCCGCGCTTCAACGTGGTGTTCCGGGATGACAAGACGTATCCCTACCTGGCCGTGACCATGAGCGAAAAGTACCCGCGCGTGCAGGTCATGCGGGGCGACAAGCGCAAAGGGACCCGCTATTTCGGCCCCTACACCGCGGGCGCCATCCGGGAAACCATGGACACCCTGCTCCGGGTCTTCCCCGTCCGGAGCTGCAGCGCCGGCGTCTTCAAGCGGGCCGAGGCAAGCGGCCGGCCCTGCCTGCTCGGCTACATCGATAAATGCTCCGCGCCGTGCGTCGGGCGGATTTCGCCGGAGGACCACCGGGCACTGGCCGACGATTTCTGTGCCTTCATGGGCGGTGAAGCCAAGCGCTTCATCAACAAGCTGGAAAAGCAGATGGGCGACGCCGTGGCGAAGCTCGACTACGAGCACGCAGCCCGGCTGCGTGACGATATCACCGCGCTGCGGAAGGTATTCGAACGCAACGCCGTGGTGCTCTCCGAGGACACCGATGCCGACGTCTTCGCCCTGCATGAAGATGAGCTGGAAGCGGCCGTCCAGGTGTTCCACGTCCGCGGCGGCAGGATCCGCGGCCAGCGCGGCTGGGTGGTGGAAAAGGTGGAGGACTTCACCACCCCGGACCTGGTGGAACACCTGCTGCAGCAGGTCTACGGGGAGGACGGCGACACGCACGGCCGGCTGCCCCGCGAAGTCCTGGTGCCCGTGGCGCCCAGCAACCAGGAGGACCTGGCCAAATGGCTGGGCGGGATCCGCGGCGCCAAAGTGGACATCCGGGTGCCACAGCGCGGTGACAAGGCGGCACTGATGTCCACCGTGCGTGAGAACGCCGAACACGCGCTGAAGCTTCACAAGACACGGCGGGCAGGTGACATCACCGTCAGGTCGCAGGCCCTCCAGGAGCTGCAGGAAGCCCTGGACCTCCCGGTTCCCCTGCTCCGGATCGAATGCTTCGACGTCTCCCACGTCCAGGGCACCAACGTCGTGGCCTCCATGGTGGTGGTGGAGGACGGGCTGCCCAAGAAGTCCGACTACCGCAAGTTCTCCATCACCGGCCCCGCGGCCGCTGATGACACCGCTGCCATGCACGACGTCCTGACGCGCAGGTTCCGCCACTATCTCCAGGACAAGTCGGCGCAGGTGGACGAATCCCTGCTGGAAGCCGGCGGCCAGGAGGCGGCACCGGGTGCGGCGGTGCTCGACAGCACCACGCCGGCGCCAAAGGCCAAGTTCGCGTACCCGCCCAACCTGGTGGTGGTGGACGGCGGCCAGCCGCAGGTGAACGCCGCCGCCCGTGCACTCAAGGGCCTCGGGATCGACGACGTCTACGTCGTGGGGCTGGCCAAACGCCTGGAGGAAGTCTGGCTTCCGGACAGCGACTTCCCGGTGATCCTGCCCCGGACCTCGCAGGGGCTCTACCTGCTCCAGCGGATCCGCGACGAGGCCCACCGCTTTGCCATCACGTTCCACCGGCAGAAGCGCGGCAAGGCCATGACGGTGTCGGCATTGGACGCCGTACCGGGCCTGGGCGCCTCCAAGCGGAAAGCCCTGCTGGCGCACTTCGGATCCGTCAAGGGCGTGAAGGCCGCCACGGTGGAGGAGCTCGCAGAGGCGAAGGGCATTGGCCCTGCCTTGGCCGGAGCCATCGTGAACCACTTCGCGGCGGAGGGGACCGAGGCCGTGACCGTGCCCGCGATCAACATGACCACCGGCGAAATCATTGAAACTTAGCTAGGGTAAAGGACGGGGCAATGCCACAGCGGCGGCCCCGGGAACAACGAGGAAACGGGGCAGGCTTCATGGCAGACACGACCGCGGGATCCGGAGCGGGCCACGACGGGCTGGAGCCCGTCAAGCCGCTCGAAGCGGAACTGCTGGTGGTCACCGGGATGTCCGGCGCCGGACGGAGCACCGCCGCGGATGCGCTGGAGGACCACGGCTGGTACGTCGTGGAGAACCTGCCGCCGCAGATGCTGGGAACGCTCGCGGAGCTGGTCTCGCACGCCCCGCAGTCGATTCCCCGGCTGGCAGTGGTGATCGACGTCCGCAGCAAGGGCCTCTTCGCGGATATCCGTGCAGCCCTGGGGGCATTGGCCGCCAGCGGTGTGACCTTCCGCGTCCTGTTCCTCGACGCCAGCGACAACGTTCTGGTCCGGAGGTTCGAGCAGGGCAGGCGCCCGCACCCCCTGCAGGGCGGCGGGCGCATCCTTGACGGCATTGCCGCCGAACGTGAGCTGCTGCAGGAACTGCGCGACAGCTCCGACGTCGTCCTCGACACCTCCAACTACAACGTCCACGGGCTGGCCACGGCCATCACGGAACTGTTCAGTGAAACCGGCCCGGTGGCCCTGCGGCTCAACGTCATGAGCTTCGGCTTCAAGTACGGCCTGCCGGTCGATGCCAACTATGTGGCCGACGTCAGGTTCATCCCCAACCCCCACTGGGTGCCGCAGCTGCGCCCGCAGACCGGCCTGGACAAGGACGTCAGCGACTACGTCCTGGAGGCCGAGGGCGTCAAGAACTTCGTGGACCGCTACGTCCTGGCCCTGGAACCCGTCCTGGAGGGATACCGCCGGGAGAACAAGCACTACGCCACCATCGCCGTCGGCTGCACGGGCGGCAAGCACCGCTCCGTCGCCGTCGCGGTTGAACTCTCCAAGAAACTCGCCCAGTATCCGCGGGTCACGGTGACCACCGCGCACCGGGATCTGGGCCGCGAATAATGGCCCTGTTCACCGGAGCCCTGCCCCTGGTGCCGCCCGCCACCGGCAAGGGCTCGGGCCAGCAGGACAAGGGCCCCAACGTGGTGGCTTTGGGCGGCGGGCACGGCCTGGCGGCCTCGCTGTCCGCGCTGCGCCTGCTCACCTCCAAACTCACCGCGGTGGTCACGGTGGCGGACGACGGCGGCTCCTCCGGGCGTCTTCGCGAGGAGTACGGCGTCCTTCCGCCGGGAGACCTCCGGATGGCCCTGTCCGCGCTCTGCGATGACACCGACTGGGGCCGCACCTGGCGCGACGTCATGCAGCACCGGTTCCGTGCCGGGAAGGGGCCCGGCGGTTCGCTGGACGAGCACGCCATGGGCAACCTCCTGATCGTCACCCTGTGGGAGCTGCTGGGCGATACCGTTGCCGGGCTCAAATGGGCCGGCGCCCTGCTCGGCGCCCGCGGCCAGGTGCTGCCCATGTCCACGGTCCCGCTCACCATCGAAGGCGACGTCCGCGTCACCGCACCCGACGGTGGAACTGCCCTCCACACCATCCACGGCCAGGCACGCTGTGCCGTGGCCGGCTCGCTGGAGGAGGTCCGGCTCCTCCCCGAAGCTGCACCTGCCTGCACCGACGCACTGACGGCAATCGAACTGGCGGACTGGGTGGTCCTGGGCCCCGGCTCCTGGTACACGTCAGTCCTTCCGCACCTGCTCCTCCCGGAGATGCGGCAGGCACTGTGCAGCACCCCTGCCAAACGCTGCCTCACCATGAACCTCGCCACGGACACCAAGGAAACCAGCGGCATGTCGGCGGCCGACCACCTCCACGTCCTCCGGCGCTACGCCCCCGAGTTCAGCGTGGACGTGGTCCTGGCCGATCCCGCGTCGGTACCGGACCGGCAGGAGTTCGAGAAGGCCGCCGGCATGATCGGCGCGGAGGTGGTCTTGGGTAAAGTAGGGGCGTCGGGACGCCGCCCCGTCCATGAGCCGCTCCGGCTGGCCACGGCGTACCAGGACATTTTTGGGAACAGTTAGGAAGGTGCCATGGCACTGACAGCATCGGTCAAGGAAGAACTGTCCCGTCTGGACATCAAGAAGTCATCAGTGCGCAAGGCTGAAGTCTCCGCAATGCTCCGGTTCGCCGGGGGACTGCACATCATTTCGGGCAGGATCGTCATCGAGGCGGAAGTTGACCTCGCGTCCACTGCACGCCGGCTCCGCGCCGCCATCGCCGAGGTCTACGGACACCAGAGCGAAATCATCGTGGTCTCCGCCGGCGGGCTCCGCCGCGCCAGCCGCTACGTGGTCCGCGTGGTCCGCGACGGCGAGGCGCTGGCCCGCCAGACCGGACTGCTGGATGGCCGCGGCCGCCCCGTGCGCGGCCTGCCGTCCGCCGTCGTCAACGGCTCGGCCGCAGACGCCGAAGCCGTGTGGCGCGGGGCGTTCCTGGCGCATGGTTCGCTCACCGAACCCGGCCGGTCGTCTTCGCTGGAAGTCACCTGCCCGGGTCCGGAATCGGCCCTGGCCCTGGTGGGCGCCGCCCGCCGGCTGGACATTCAGGCCAAGGCCCGCGAGGTCAGGGGAGTGGACCGCGTCGTCATCCGCGACGGCGACACCATCGCCGCGCTCCTGACACGCATGGGCGCCCACGACGCACTGATGGTGTGGGAGGAACGCCGGATGCGCAAGGAAGTCAGGGCCACGGCCAACCGGCTCGCCAACTTCGATGACGCCAACCTGCGCCGCTCCGCCCAGGCGGCCGTGGCCGCCGGCGCACGCGTGGACCGGGCGCTGGAAATCCTGGGCGACGACGTCCCGGACCACCTGAAGTACGCCGGCGAGCTGCGCGTGGCCCACAAACAGGCGAGCCTTGACGAGCTGGGCCGGCTCGCCGACCCCGTGATGACCAAGGACGCAATTGCCGGCCGGATCCGCCGCCTGCTCGCCATGGCGGACAAGCGGGCGCTTGACCTGGGCATTCCCGGAACGGACGCCAATGTGACGCCTGAAATGCTGGACGAGTAGGCGCCCCATAGAATCAGAAATAATTCCGGGCACCAGCTGCCCGGATGCACAATCCAAGAGTTACCAACCGGGCCTTCCTGGTCCACGATATTGGAGGATTTTGTGACCGAGTACGTATTGCCGGAACTCAGCTACGACTACGCCGCCCTCGAACCGCACATCTCTGCGCGGATCATGGAGCTGCACCACAGCAAGCACCACGCCACCTACGTGGCAGGCGCCAACAACGCCCTGGCCCAGCTGGCCGAGGCCCGCGAGAAGGGCGACTTCGCCAACATCAACCGGCTCTCCAAGGACCTCGCGTTCCACACCGGCGGCCACATCAACCACTCCGTGTTCTGGAAGAACCTCTCCCCGGACGGCGGCGACAAGCCCGAGGGCGAACTGGCCGCAGCGATCGATGACGCCTTCGGCTCCTTCGACGCGTTCCGCGCCCAGTTCTCCGCCGCGGCCCTCGGCCTGCAGGGCTCGGGCTGGGGCTTCCTGGCCTACGAGCCCATCGGCGGGAACCTGGTCATCGAGCAGCTCTACGACCAGCAGGGCAACGTTGCGCTGGGCACCACCCCGCTGCTGATGCTGGACATGTGGGAGCACGCCTTCTACCTGGACTACGTCAACGTCAAGGCCGACTACGTCAAGGCGTTCTGGAACATCGTCAACTGGGCCGACGTCGCCCAGCGCTTCGAGGCAGCACGCACCAACGCCACGGGACTTATCACTCTCCCGTAGTGACGTGCGATATACATCGCTGTAACAAACTTCACATTCTGACTTAAACGGGCCGGGATGTGGACCGTCCGCCCCCGCACTTGCGGGGGCGGACCCAGTTAAACGTAAGATAGGTCACGGAAGGCGGTTAGCCTTCAGCAATGAGGCTGGTCGCCCTCCGTGTAAATCATCTCTGCCCAATGGCGTGCGGGATCTGTTAGTTGGCTTCAACGCCCGCTCAACTAGTAGTGCTTTTCAAAGCACCAAGGAGACTGTAAAAGTGACGACCCGTATTGGTATCAACGGCTTTGGCCGCATCGGCCGCAACTACTTCCGCGCAGCGCTTGCCCAAGGCGCAGATCTCGAGATCGTTGCCGTCAACGACCTCACCAGCCCCGAAGCCCTGGCCCACCTGTTCAAGTACGACTCTGTCGGCGGCCGGCTGAAGGAAACCATCGAGGTCAAGGACGGCAACATCGTCGTCAACGGCAACGTGGTCAAGGTCCTGGCCGAACGCGATCCCGCCAACCTCCCCTGGGGCGAACTGGGCGTTGACATCGTGATCGAATCCACCGGCTTCTTCACCAAGGCTGCCGACGCCAAGAAGCACATCGATGCCGGCGCCAAGAAGGTCCTGATCTCCGCTCCCGCCTCGGACGAAGACATCACGATCGTCATGGGTGTTAACCACAACCTCTACGACAACGCCAAGCACAACATCATTTCCAACGCGTCCTGCACCACCAACTGCCTCGGCCCGCTGGCAAAGGTCGTCAACGACGAGTTCGGCATCGAGCGCGGCCTCATGACCACCGTGCACGCCTACACCGCCGACCAGAACCTCCAGGACGGCCCGCACAAGGACCTGCGCCGTGCACGCGCCGCAGCCATCAACATGGTTCCCACCTCCACCGGTGCCGCCAAGGCCATCGGCCTGGTCCTGCCTGAGCTCAAGGGCAAGCTGGACGGCTACGCCATCCGCGTTCCCGTGCCCACCGGCTCCGCCACCGACCTCACCGTCACCGTCTCCCGCGAAACCACCGTCGAGGAAGTCAACGCAGCCCTCAAGCGTGCCTCCGAGTCCGACGAGCTGCAGGGCTTCCTGACCTACACGGAAGAGCCGATCGTGTCCTCCGACATCGTTGGCGACCCCGCTTCGTCCATCTTCGACGCCGGCCTGACCAAGGTCATCGGCAACCAGGTCAAGGTTGTTTCCTGGTATGACAACGAATGGGGCTACTCCAACCGCCTCGTCGACCTCACGGAGCTTGTAGCAGCCAAGCTGGGCTAGGGTTAGACACATGACATCACACACCCTCAACGAACTGATCGCTGAAGGTGTCCGCGGGCGGTACATTCTGGTTCGAAGTGACCTGAATGTGCCGCTCGACGGCTCTACAGTCACTGACGACGGCCGCATCAAGGCCTCACTCCCAGTGCTGGCAAAGCTCACGGACGCCGGTGCCCGCGTGCTGGTAACAGCCCACCTCGGACGCCCCAAGGGCGCCCCGGAGGACAAGTACTCCCTTCGCCCCGCAGTGGACCGCCTCGCCGAGCTGGCGGGCTTCAAGGTAACCCTGGCCGCAGATACCGTCGGCGACGCCGCCAAGGCTGCCGCTGCATCCCTGCAGGACGGTGAAGCACTCGTTCTGGAGAACGTTCGCTTCGATGCCCGGGAGACCAGCAAGGACGACGCCGAACGGGGCGCCTTCGCCGACGAGCTGGTGGCACTCACCGGCAGCAATGGCGCGTACGTGGATGACGCCTTCGGTGCCGTCCACCGCAAGCACGCCAGCGTCTACGACGTCGCCACCCGGCTCCCGTCGTACCAGGGCGACCTGGTGCACACCGAGGTCGAGGTCCTGCGGAAGCTGACCGCCGACACCCAGCGCCCCTACGTGGTGGTTCTGGGCGGGTCCAAGGTCTCGGACAAGCTCGCGGTGATCAACAACCTGATCGGCAAGGCGGACACCATCCTGGTGGGCGGCGGCATGCTCTTCACCTTCCTGGCGGCACAGGGCCACAAGGTTGCCTCAAGCCTCCTTGAAGAGGACCAGATCCCGGTGGTCCAGGACTACCTGAAGCGCGCAGCGGACGCCGGCACTGAGTTCGTGGTTCCCACGGACGTGGTGGTGGCAGAGAAGTTCGCTGCCGACGCTGCGCACGAAACGGTTGCAGCCGACGCCATTGAGGGCAGCAGCTTTGGTGCCCAGGGCATCGGCCTGGACATTGGTCCCGATACCGCTGCCGCCTTCGCGGAGCGGATCAAGGGAGCCCGGACGGTCTTCTGGAACGGCCCGATGGGCGTCTTCGAATTCGAGACCTTCTCTGCAGGCACCCGCGCCATTGCACAGGCCCTGACCGGCACCGAGGGGTTCACCGTGGTGGGCGGCGGAGATTCAGCCGCGGCAGTACGCACCCTGGGATTCAGCGATGACCAGTTTGGCCATATTTCCACCGGCGGCGGCGCCAGCCTGGAGTACCTCGAAGGCAAGGAACTCCCCGGCCTCAGCGTCCTGGACCGCTAGAACCAGACCGGTAAAGCGGGACTGCAGAACCACCGCTGCTGTCCGCCAGAAACGGACTTCGCAGTCCTCCGGCCGGCAGGTTGCCCATGGCAGCCTGCCGGCCGAACACATATCAAGAACTTTTTGGAGATTACGTGACTACGTCAACGAACGGCGCTTTCGACCGCAAGCCCTTCATCGCGGGCAACTGGAAAATGAACATGGACCACGTGCAGGGGATCACCCTCCTGCAGAAACTCGCCTGGACGCTGTCCGACGCGAAGCATGACTACAGCCGCGTCGAGGTGGCCGTCTTCCCGCCGTTCACCGACCTCCGCGGGGTCCAGACCCTGGTGCAGGGCGACGACCTGCAGGTCGCGTACGGCGGCCAGGACCTCTCGCAGTTCGACTCAGGCGCCTACACCGGCGACATCTCCGGGCAGTTCCTGAACAAGCTCGGCTGCAAGTACGTGCTGGTGGGCCACAGCGAACGCCGGACCATCCACAACGAGTCCGACGACGTCCTCAACGCCAAGGTCAAGGCAGCGTTCAAGCACGGCGTCACCCCCGTCCTTTGCGTGGGGGAAGGACTGGAAATCCGCCAGGCCGGAACCCACGTCGAGCACACGCTCCAGCAGCTCCGTGCCGGAGTGGCTGGCCTTAGCAACGAGCAGGCAGCCGAACTGGTGGTCGCGTACGAGCCCGTCTGGGCCATCGGCACCGGTGAAGTTGCCGGACCGGAGGACGCCCAGGAGATGTGCGCCGCCATCCGCGCAGAACTCGAGAGCCTTTTCGGCGCCGACGTGGCAGCCAAGACCCGGCTGCTGTACGGCGGCTCGGTCAAGGCCAACAACGCTGCCGCCATCCTGAAGGAGCGCGATGTGGACGGCCTCCTGGTGGGCGGCGCCAGCCTTGACCCGGCTGAGTTTGCTAATATTGTCAGGTTCGAGAGCCACCTGGTCACGGACTAGTCCGTAGCCAGCGCATACTCCCGCAATTCCAACTTCCGAAAGGCCGTCGTGGACGTTCTTCATGTCATTCTGCAGATCCTCCTGGGTATCACCAGCCTCCTGCTGACGCTGCTGATCCTCCTGCACAAGGGACGCGGCGGCGGACTGTCAGATATGTTCGGCGGCGGCATGAGCTCAGGCCTCAGCTCCTCGGGCGTGGCAGAACGCAACCTCAACCGCTTCACCATCATCCTGGGCGTCACCTGGGGCGTGGTGATCATCGGGCTTGGTCTGATCATGCGCTTCAGCGGCGCCGGCGACTCCTAAAGGGTCCGCTGGATAGGGTCCTGCGGCACTCCCGCCGCCCGGCCCGGGCATCTAAACTGTGGCTGTCGGTTTACCCGGCAGCCACAGTTTTTGTTTAAGCTGCAGGGCTCCGGTGTCCGCGTCGAGGCAGGAGTTTCCATGGTCCATCCAGCATCAGGCTTTCGAGGCACCCGTGCCGGGGTTGTCGCAGGCTCCGGATCGAGCCTGCAGTCCAACGACTCGTCCTCCCGGCCCCTCCCGCGCATCCGGGTGTCCTACTGGTGCGCGAGGGGCCACGAGACCCAGCCGGTGTTCCTGAAAATGCCTGACGACCAGATTCCGCAGACGTGGGACTGCCGGCGGTGCGGCGCGACCGCTTCCCGGGACGGCCAGGCGGCGGCGCCGGATGACCCATTCGACGACGGCTACAAGAGCCACCTGGAATACGTTAAAGAACGGCGCTCCGGCCAGGACGCCGAAGACGTCCTGGCCGGAGCGCTGGAAAAGCTACGCGCCCGCGGCGTCCTTCCGGACCAGCTGCTCGGGGACGCGTGACGCTGCGTTCTCGTCGATAAGCCACAGGGTCCGGGACGTTCCCCGCGGGCCGGACGCAGGAACCTGCACCGGGTTGGCCCCGGCCAAAGCGAGTCCCACGGCTCCAGCCTTGTCCTCGCCGGCCACAACCATCCAAACCTCCGCCGCCGTGTTGATGGCAGGCAGGGTCAGGGAGATCCGCAGCGGGGGCGGCTTGGGGGAGTTCCGCACACCAACCACTGTGCGCTCTTTCTCGCGGACTCCGGCCTGCTCCGGGAACAGCGAAGCAATGTGGGCGTCAGGACCCACACCCAGCAGCACCACGTCCAGGCGGGGGAGCGCGGACGGTTCATCGGGCCTGTCGTCGGACATGTCCGCCGCGTGCTCGGCCGCCGCGGCATCCCGCAACTGGCGGGCGTAGTCCTCAGCCGCTTCCTCGGGGGTATCGAACTCATCGGAAGAACCCGGCGAGTGGACGCGCTCCGGGTCCACTGAAATGTGGGACAGCAGCGCGTCGAATGCCTGCTTGGTGTTCCGTTCCGGATCTGCGGAAGCGAGGAAGCGTTCGTCACCCCACCAGAAGTTGACCTTGGACCAGTCGACGGCGGGCGCCGCCGGGGAGTCCGCCACAGCCTTCAGCGTGCCGATTCCCACGGTTCCCCCGGTGAGCACCACCGTGGCTTCGCCGTACTTGTCCTGGACATCAACGAGCTTGGTGATCAGGCGTGCCGCTATGGCGGCCATGAGGACGGACGAATCAGGATGGATGCTTACTCGTGGGTCAACGCTCACTGGGTCGGACGCTCCTTAGATTGGTACGTGGCAGTCCAATAGTAATCACTTCGCCAAATACTTCGTCGGGGTCCAGACGGCGCAGTTCTTCGGCGAGGCAGTCACGGAGGCTGCGGCGCGGGAGGGAGATCCGCTGGGCGGGCTGGCCCGGCTGGGTAAGTTCGGCGATGGAAAGTCCCGGCCGGAAGAGCTGGACGTCGCCGCCGGGGCGGGTCAGCCGCACACGTCGGATGCCGGTCCCGGCGGGGTCCGCGACGATGGTGACGGGGGCGTCCAGCGTCAGGGTGAGCCAGGCTGCCAGCAGGATGGTGGAGGGTGAGTCCGAGGCCCCTTCAACCGCTACCGCGGTCACGGGCGAGGAGTCCACCTCGTCCAGGGCGGCTGCAAGCTGGATGCGCCAGTTGGTCAGGCGCGTCCAGGCGAGGTCGGTATCACCGGCTTTGTAGGTCCGGTGGATCCGTTCCAGTGCGGCCTGCGGATCGGGTTCGTTCGCGGAGTCGGTGATCCTGCGGTGGGCGATCGCACCGATGGACGTTTCGCAGGCGTTCTCGGGGGCGCCGTGCGGCCACCAGGCCACGATCGGCGCGTCCGGGAGCAACAGCGCCGCGACCAGGGACTCACTTTCGTGGGCGAGCTGGCCGTAGCCGCGCAGCACGATGACTTCGGAGGCACCGGCGTCCCCGCCGACCCGGATCTGGGCGTCGAGCCGGTCCTCGTTGTCCTTCCCGGCATCGGCGAGCACGATGATCCGGCAGGGGTGTTCCCGGCTGGCGTCGTTGGCGGCCTCGATCGCTTCTTCCTCAAGCCCTGACTTGGTCACGACCACGAGGGTCAGGACGCGGCCCAGAGCGATCACGCCGCCCTGCTCGCGCAGGGACATGAGTTTCTTGGACACCTTTGAGGTGGTGGTGTCGGGCAGGTTTACGATCATGGCCTTCTCCAGGTTCGTCCGTCGCGGGCCAGCAACTCATCAGCAGAGGCCGGGCCCCAGGAGCCGGGTGCGTAGGGTTCGGGCTGCTCATCCAGGGACGCCCAGTAGTCCTCGAACGGGTCAAGGATCTTCCAGGAGAGCTCCACTTCCTCATGACGGGGGAACAGCGGCGGCTCACCCAGCAGCACGTCCAGAATCAGCCGCTCGTAGGCTTCCGGGGAAGACTCGGTGAATGAGTGCCCGTAGCCGAAGTCCATGGTCACATCCCGCACTTCCATCTGCGTGCCGGGGACCTTGGACCCGAACCGGATGGTCACACCCTCGTCCGGCTGGACACGGATGACCACAGCGTTCTGCCCGAAATCGTCCTCACCATGGTCGCGGAACAGCAGGTTTGGGGCGCGTTTGAACACCACCGCGATCTCCGTCACCCGCCGGCCCAGGCGCTTGCCCGCGCGCAGGTAGAACGGCACCCCGGACCAGCGGCGGGTGTGGATGTCCACCCGGACCGCGGCATAGGTTTCCGTGGTGGAATCGGCGGGAATGCCTTCTTCCTCCAGGTAGCCCAGGACCTGCTCGCCGCCCTGCCATCCGCCGGTGAACTGCCCCCGCGCCGAATGCGTCGACAAATCCTCCGGGAGCTTGACCGCTGCCAGGACCTTTTCCTTCTCCGCCCGCAGGTCATCGGCGTTGAACGAGATGGGTTCCTCCATCGCGGTGAGCGCCAGCAGCTGCAGCAGGTGGTTCTGGATCACGTCGCGGGCCGCGCCCACGCCGTCGTAATACCCCGCCCGGCCACCGGTGCCGATGTCCTCGGCCATGGTGATCTGGACATGGTCCACATAGTTGGCGTTCCACAGCGGCTCGAACAACTGGTTCGCGAAGCGCAGCGCCAGGATGTTCTGCACCGTTTCCTTGCCCAGGTAATGGTCAATCCGGAACACCGCGTCCGGCGGGAACACCGACTCCACAATGTCATTGAGCTGCCGCGCCGATTCCAGGTCATGGCCGAACGGCTTCTCGATCACCACCCGCCGCCACTTATCGCCATCGGCCTGCGCCAGGCCATGCTTGGAGAGTTGCCGGCAGACCTGCTCGAACGCCTTCGGCGGGATCGACAGGTAGAACGCGTGGTTGCCCCGGGTGCCCCGGACATCGTCGAGTTCCTTGATCGTCTCGCCCAGACGCTCAAACGCAGCGTCGTCGTCGAACTCGCCCTGCACGAACCTGATGCCCTCGGAGAGCTGGTTCCACACCGCCTCATCAAACGGCGTGCGGGCATGCGCCTGCACCGAGGCCTTCACCTCGGCGGCGAAATCCTCCTTGTCCCACTCCCGGCGGGCGAAGCCCACTAACGCGAAACTCGGCGGCAGCAACCCACGGTTGGCCAGGTCATACACCGCCGGCATCAGCTTCTTCCGGGCAAGATCGCCCGTCACCCCAAAAAGGACCAACGACGACGGACCGGCGATCCGGTTCAAACGGCGGTCACGCGGATCACGCAACGGATTACGCCCGCGGCCCGCGCCCTTCCTGCCGTATTCAGTTTCTGGCATGGTTACTTTTGCGCCTTAGCTTTCGGTTGCGGATGCGCGGGTGGACAGTGCAGCGACGACGTCCTGCAGCTGGGCCACGCCGGCGGCACGGTCGGTGAGGTGGAGGCGCAGCACGGGACGGCCATGCTCACCCAGGACCTGGGCGTCGCCTGCAGCCTGGGCAGCGATGAGCTCACCAAAGGTGAACGGCCGGTCCGGAATGCCCAGGTCCTCCGCCGGGGCGGCAGTGACCTGGAGGAACACGCCGATGGCAGGGCCACCCTTGTGGAACTGTCCGGTGGAGTGCAGGAAGCGCGGGCCCCAGCCGAACGTCACCGGACGGCCGGTGGCAGCAGCCAGTTCATCACGGATACCTTCGAGCCCGGCGAAAGCCAACCGGTCGAAGTACGCCTGGACGCTCAGGTAACTGTCGGAGGACAAGGTGCCCAGCAGGGCCTTGACGGCACCCTCTGCGGTAGCGGCCTCGCCAAGCCAGTCGCCGCCGCGCACCTCGATGGCGCCGTCAACGAATGCGGCCGGCGTAGGCTCCGGCTGGGCGTCCAGCAGTCCGCGTGCCGCTACCTTGGCGGCCTCGACGTCGGGCTGGTCGAAGGGGTTGATCCCCAGCAGGCGGCCGGCAACGGCGGTGGCGAACTCCCACACCATCATTTGGGTGGCAAGGCCGCCGGCGATGGCCACCTGGTTGTCGCCGAGTTCGATGTCGGCATCAGCGGCCACAAGCCGCACCACCAGCACGTCAGCCGCGCCGGAAGTGACTTCCGGGGACTGCGGGCCTGCGACGACCGGCAGGATGCCCGTGCCCAGCTTGCCGGTGGATTCGGCGATGAGCTGTTCAGCCCAGTCAGCAAATCCAACAATGCCGGACCCGTCCTCGGCGATGACAATCTTGTTCCGCAGCGGGTTGGTCCCGCCCAGCGCAGTACCCAGGGCGAGCCCGATGTTTTCCGGTGCATCGTCGTTGAGGATTTCGGCAGCTTCTTCTGCCTCGTCCAGGAACGCCTGGATGTCCACCCCGGCCAGGCCGGAGGGTACAAGGCCGAACGCGGTCAGCGCCGAGTAGCGGCCGCCGACGTTGGGATCGGCATTGAAGACTGCGCGGTAGCCGGCTTCGCGTGAGGCCTTGTCCAGGGGTGAGCCGGGGTCGGTCACGATGATGATCCGGCTCTTGGCGTCCACGCCTGCCTCGGTGAAGGCCTGCTCGAAGATCCGCCGCTGGGAATCCGTTTCCAGGGTGGAACCGGACTTGGACGAGACCACGATGGCGGTGGCGGCCAGCCGGTCTGCGAGGGCAGCACGGACCTGGTCCGGGTCCGTGCTGTCCAGCACTGTCAGCTCGACGCCGGCCGTGCCGGCGATGACCTCGGGGGCCAGCGATGATCCGCCCATGCCGCAGAGGACGATCCTGCTGACGCCTTCGGCGCGCAGGGCGTCACGGAGTTCCAGGATGTCCTTGACCAGGGGCTGTGAGACGGTGGCGGCCTCCACCCAGCCCAGGCGGATTGCGGACTCGGATTCGGCGTCCGGACCCCACAATGTGTGGTCCTTGGCGAAGATCCGGGTGGCGATCCGGTCCTCGACGAGGGCGGGGAGGTGCTGTTCAAGCGCCTCCTGGGCAGCGCCGGTGGCGTCGTAGCTGAGAGTGCTCATAGGTGTTAGGAAGCCTTTCGTGCAGAGGCGAGGGCGCCTTCGACGTCGGCCAGCAGTTCCTTCCAGCTGGCCACGAACTTGTCCAGGCCTTCGCTTTCAAGGAGCGCGACGACCTCGTTGTAGGAGATACCGAGCTTCTCCAGGGCGTCGAGGGTTGCGTTCGCCTCATCATAGGTGCCGGTGACGGTGTCGCCGGTGACCACGCCGTGGTCGAAGGTGGCGTCCAGCGTCTTCTCCGGCATGGTATTCACGACCCCGGGGGCCACGAGTTCGGTGACGTACAGGGTGTCCGGGTACGCCGGGTCCTTCACACCGGTGGAGGCCCACAGGGGGCGCTGGGGGAGTGCACCGGCGTCGGCCAGCAGGGCCCAGCGCTCGGTGGAGAAGAGTTCCTCGTAGACCTGGTAGGCCAGGCGGGCGTTGGCCAGGCCGGCCTTGCCCTTGAGGGCCTTGGCCTCGTCGGTGCCGATCTTGTCGAGGCGCTTGTCGATCTCGGTGTCCACGCGGGAAACGAAGAAGGACGCAACGGAGTGGATCTTCGAAAGGTCGTGGCCGTTTTCCTTGGCCCGCTCCAGGCCGGACTGGAAGGCGTTGATGACGGCGCGGTAGCGCTCCAGGGAGAAGATCAGGGTCACGTTGACGCTGATGCCCTCGGCCAGGGTTGCCGTGATGGCTTCGAGGCCTTCGAGCGTGGCCGGGATCTTGATGTGGACGTTGTCCTTGTTGACGCGCTGGTAGAGGTGCTTGGCCTCGGCGATGGTTCCTGCGGTGTCCCAGGCAAGGCGCGGGTCGACTTCGATGGAGACGCGGCCGTCGACGCCCCTCGTGGCGGCAGCGACCGGGGCGAACAGGTCGCAGGCATCGGCAACGTCGGTGGTGGTGATCTCAAAGATCGTGTCCTCCACGCTGGCGCCCTCCGCTGCCTTGCCGGCGATGATGTGGTCGTAGTCGGTACCGGAGGTGATGGCGGCGTGGAAGATGGACGGGTTGGTGGTCACACCAACCACGTTCTTCTCTTCGATGAGCTTGCGGAGGGTGCCGGTTTCCAGGCGTCCGCGGGAAAGGTCGTCGAGCCAGATGGAGACGCCGGCATCGGAAAGCTGCTGGGTGGGAGTAGTCATTGTTATATCTCCTAAAAGATGAGGTTTCAGGCCTGCAGGCTGGATAGGGAGTCCTTGGCGGCGGCGGCGACAGCTTCTGCCGTGATGCCGAACTCCTGGAAGAGGCGCTTGTAGTCAGCGGAAGCGCCGTAGTGTTCAAGGCTGACGGAGCGGCCGGCGTCGCCGACGAATTCGCGCCAGCCCAGGGCCAGTCCGGCCTCGACCGAGACACGTGCCTTGACGGCTGCGGGCAGCACGGATTCGCGGTAGGCAGCGTCCTGCTTCTTGAACCACTCAACGCAGGGCATGGACACCACGCGGGCGGCGATGCCGTCGGCCTGGAGGGCTTCGCGGGCCTGGACGGCCAGCTGGACCTCGGAGCCGGTGGCGATCAGGATCACGTCAGCCGGAACCGTGGCGCCGTCCTTCGAAGCCTCGGCCAGGACGTAGCCGCCCTTTGCCACGCCTGCCGTGGACGCGAAAGTATCGCCGTCGGCGTCGCCCGTGCCGCGTTCCCAGGTGGGAATGTTCTGGCGGGTCAGGACGATGCCTGCCGGGTTGGCGTGGTTCTCCAGCATCGTCTTCCAGGCTGCTGCCACCTCGTTCGCGTCACCGGGGCGGACGACGTCCAGGCCCACGATGGCGCGCAGCGAAGCGAGCTGTTCCACGGGCTGGTGGGTGGGGCCGTCCTCACCCAGGCCGATGGAGTCGTGCGTCCAGACGTACAGCGACGGGACACCCATGAGGGCGCCGAGGCGGATGGCGGGGCGCTGGTAGTCGCTGAAGATCAGGAAGGTTCCGGAGAAGGCACGGGTGTTGCCCGCAAGGCTGATGCCGTTCACGATCGACGCTGCAGCGTGCTCGCGGATGCCGAAGTGCAGGACCCGGCCGTACGGGTTGCCGGACCAGGCGCCGGTCTGCTTGGAGGCAGGCACGAAGGACGGGGAACCTTCAATGGTGGTGTTGTTGGACTCAGCAAGGTCGGCGGAGCCACCCCACAGTTCGGGGAGGACCGGGCCCAGGGCGTTCAGGACCTTGCCGGATGCCGCGCGGGTGGAGACGTCCTTGCCGGCCGGGAAGACGGGAAGGGCTGCGTCGAGGCCTTCGGGAAGCTCCTGTGCCTCGATGCGCTCGAGGAGTGCGGCGCCTTCCGGGTTGGCTTCGCGCCAGGCATTGAAGGATTCTTCCCAGGCCTTGTGTTCTGCCGCGCCGCGTTCCACCACTGCGCGTGCGTGGTCCAGGACTTCCTGGTCCACCTCGAAGGACTTGGCCGGGTCGAAGCCCAGCACCTCCTTCAGTGCGGCCACCTCTTCGGCGCCGAGGGCCGAGCCGTGGATCTTTCCGGTGTTCTGCTTCTTGGGGGCGGGGTAGCCGATGATGGTGCGCAGCGAGATGATGGAGGGCTTGGACGTTTCGGCCTTGGCGGCGAGCAGGGCGCTGTAGAGCTCCTGGACGTCTTCCTTGTATTCGCCGGTCCGGGTCCAGTCCACGCGCTGGGTGTGCCAGCCGTAGGCCTCGTAACGCTTCAGGACATCCTCGGTGAAGGCAATGTCGGTGTCGTCTTCGATGGAGATGTGGTTCTCGTCGTAGATCACCACGAGGTTGCCCAGTTCCTGGTGTCCGGCCAGCGAGGACGCCTCGGCGGTGACACCTTCCTGGAGGTCGCCGTCTGAGGCGATGACCCAGATGGTGTGGTCAAAGGGCGACTCGCCGGCGGGAGCATCGGCGTCGAACAGGCCACGCTGGCGGCGCTGGGAGTAGGCGAAGCCCACCGAGGACGCCAGGCCCTGGCCCAGCGGGCCGGTGGTGATTTCCACGCCGGCGGTGTGCTTGTACTCGGGGTGCCCCGGGGTCAGTGAACCCCAGGTGCGCAGGGCCTCCAGGTCCTTGAGTTCCAGCCCGTAGCCGGAAAGGAAAAGCTGGATGTAAAGCGTCAGGGACGTGTGGCCCGGGGAAAGAACGAACCGGTCCCGGCCGAGCCACTGCGGATCGCGCGGGTCATGGCGCATCAGCTTCTGGAAGAGAAGGTATGCGGCCGGGGCCAGGCTCATGGCAGTTCCGGGGTGGCCGTTGCCCACCTTCTCCACGGCATCCGCGGCCAGGACGCGGATGGTGTCCACGGCGCGCTGGTCCAAGCTGGTCCATGACAGTTCTTGCTCTTCCAAATGTGGCACGAAAACCGGGCCCCTCTCTGTGCTGATGGCGGCGGTACACCGGATCCGGCCAAGGGCGCGCTGTTCGGCGCCCGCTGCGGTGTGTACCAGCCGTTCACCATCGAAACGTTGATCCTTGCATTCAGTCACGAACAGCAAGCGGGAATGCGTTTTCCACCGCTTTCTTGCTGCGTGCTGATCTGGGGACAGCTTAGCTCTTATCCATACTGCGGGCGGCGCAAATCTCACGTTTTGGACGCAATTTCCCCTTTTGTGAATCACCTTTTCGGAGGGTTGAGTTAATCTGCTCGAATGGGCCCGCGACCAATCAATTGCGCATATTGGAGGGCGGGGGCAGGGCCGGCGGCGCGGTATGATAATCGGAGGCCAACTCCGGGCGCATCCCTAACGCCGCCCGGGGTGTCCCGGCTGTTGCACGCACGTGAAGTGTTTCCTTCCTTAAGTGCCGTGCCCGGGTCCGGGCCGCACGACCGGAGCTGCCTGCCAGCCTCAACTGCCACACAGAACGGGTGACTGCCACCGTGAGCACAACAGATACGCCGCTGAACGCATCCCGGGCCTCCGGCATCGGGTTTGCCCGTAAGGCCAAGGCGTATCTCGCCCTCACCAAGCCGCGCGTGATCGAGCTGCTCCTGGTGAGCACTCTGCCCACCATGATCTACGCCGAGCGGGGCTTTCCGTCCATCGGACTGATCCTTGCCACGCTGGTGGGCGGCGCCTTTGCTGCCGGCAGCGCCGGAGCCTTCAACTGCTACATCGACCGGGACATCGACAAGCTGATGCACCGGACGGAAAACCGGCCGTTGGTCACAGGGGAAGTCACCCCGAGGGAAGCCCTCGTCTTTTCCTGGCTGCTGGGAGCGGCTGCCATCGTGATCCTATGGTTCGGCGCCAATCCGCTCTCTGCCTGGCTGGGCCTGGGCGCCATCTTCTTCTACGTGGTCATCTACACGATGATCCTCAAGCGCCGCACTGCGCAGAACATTGTTTGGGGCGGCGCCGCCGGCTGCTTCCCGGTGTTGATCGCGTGGGCTGCCGTGACCAACTCCGTGGAGTGGCCCGCCATCATCCTGTTCCTGGTGATCTTCCTGTGGACGCCGCCGCACTACTGGCCCCTGTCCATGCGCTACGGCGAGGACTACCGAAATGCCAATGTCCCCATGCTTGGGGCCATTGCCGGGGCCAAGGTCGTCTCTGTCCAGGTGGTGCTGTACGCCTGGGCCATGGTGGCCTCCTCCTTGCTCATGATCCCGGCCGGCGGGGCAGGCTGGGTGTATACAGCGACGGCGGTCGTCGCAGGCGCCTGGTTCCTCTACGAATCGCACGCGCTCTACTCGCGCGCCCACCGCGAGGATATTTCCGACAAGCGCGCCATGAAGGTGTTCCACGGTTCCATCAGCTACCTGACGCTGCTGTTCATCGCCCTCGCGGTGGACCCCTTCGTTGGAAGTGCTGTCATGCCGGGCTAGGCACTTCGATTTGGCCCACGGCGGCTCCTGCTTCAGGCGGGAGCCGCCGTTGTTCTTTAACCCAACGGCAGACGAATATGACAGATTTGTCATATCCGTCACTTTAACTGTCATTGCCACTGACGGGATGCTTACGGTAGAGCGGACCCCTCCCGCGACCAAAGGAATCCCCATGGAAGCCCATCCCTCTGCCGTCCCCGCCCCCAGCCACAGCCCGCCCGGAGGAGGCGGCGGAGGCCGCCGCCGCTTCCTGTCCCGCCCTCCGTTCTTCGCCCACCTTGGCGCCGACGTGCCGGCATCGCTGGTGGTGTTCCTGGTGGCACTCCCGCTCTCGCTCGGGATTGCAGCGGCCTCCGGGGCGCCGATCATGGCGGGACTTATCGCCGCCACCATTGGGGGATCGTGGCTGGAAGCCTCGGCGGCTCACCCCTCCAGGTGAGTGGACCGGCGGCCGGACTGACCGTCGTCGTGGCCGGCCTCGTCCAGGAATTCGGCTGGCAGGTGACCTGCGCCATCACCACGGCCGCCGGCGTCGTCCAGCTTTTGTTGGGCTTCAGCCGGGTGGGCAGGGCCGCCCTGGCGGTGTCGCCGGTAGTGGTCAAGGCCATGCTGGCCGGCATCGGCGTCACCATCATCCTGCAGCAACTGCACGTGATTCTCGGCTCCCGGCCCGCCGGAT
This sequence comes from Pseudarthrobacter sp. rb, assembly GCF_056389225.1. Lineage (NCBI taxonomy): Bacteria > Bacillati > Actinomycetota > Actinomycetes > Micrococcales > Micrococcaceae > Pseudarthrobacter > Pseudarthrobacter sp. rb. Next base: position 146,551 of record NZ_JBWJAR010000002.1, read on the forward strand.
CCGCCCTGGAGAACCTCGCCGGACTGCCGGCGGCCATTACCAACCTCGAACTGCACGCGGCACTGCTGGGGCTGGCCGTCGTGGCGATCCTGCTGTGCTGGAAGTTCCTGCCCACCGCTGTCCGGCGGATTCCCGGGCCCTTGGCCGCCGTCGCGGCAGGAACCGCTCTGGCCGTGGCCTTTGCGCCCGGCGTTGAACGCATCTCCCTGGACGGGTCCATCTTCGACGCCATCGCCCTGCCGCAGCTCCCTGACGGAAACTGGCGCGCCTTCGCGTTCGCCGTCATGACCATGGCGCTGATCGCCAGTATCGAGTCCCTCCTGTCCGCGGTGGCCGTGGACAAGATGCAAACCGGTCCGCGGACCAACCTCAACCGGGAGCTTATTGGGCAGGGCACGGCCAACATCCTCTCCGGGTCGCTGGGCGGCCTGCCGGTGACGGGTGTGATCGTGCGCAGCGCCACCAACGTGGAAGCGGGCGCGGCCACGCGCACGTCCGCGGTGCTGCATGGGGTGTGGATCCTCGCGTTCTCGGCCCTCTTCGCCGGCCTGATCCAGCTGATTCCGTTGGCTGTCCTGGCCGGCCTGCTGGTGGTGATCGGTGCCCGCCTGATCAAAGTGGCGGATATCCGCACCAGCCTGCGGACGGGGGATCTTCCGATCTATGCGGTAACCCTGGTCTGCGTGGTGTTCCTGAACCTGCTCGAGGGCGTCATGATCGGCCTTGCCCTCGCCGCCGCCAACGTCCTCTGGCGTGTCCTGCGGGCACAGATCCAGTCCCACCCGCCGGCCGCCCCGTCGTCGCCCTGGCGCGTGACCATCGCCGGTTCCTGCAGCTTCTTCGCGCTGCCAAAGCTCAACCCCGTCCTCCAGGCTGTACCGGCCGGCAAGAACGTGGTGGTGGAGCTGAACGCGGACTACGTCGACCACTCTTTCCGTGAAGCCCTGCTTGCCTGGCAGCTGCAGCACCAGGCCACCGGCGGAGCCGTGCGCCTTGAGGAGCACGGCAACACCGTCTTCCAGGATGCCGGTCACCAGGCACCCAGGCGCGAGGAAGCCACCGAACTGCCGCTCCCGCCGCGGAAGGAACCCCTGCTGGTGGGGGTCAACAAGTACCACCGCCGGTTTGCCCACCAGGTCCGTCCGCTGGTCCATGACCTGACGGAAGGCCAGAACCCTGACAGCCTGTTCGTGGCCTGCGTCGATTCCCGCGTCAACCCGAACCTGATCACCAGCAGCGGCCCCGGCGACCTGCTCACGCTGCGGAACATCGGCAACGTGGTGTGCAGCCACGGGCGGGACGCCTCGATTGATTCGGCCCTGTCCTTTGCCGTCAACGGCCTGCGGGTGCAGTCCCTGGTCATCTGCGGGCACTCCAACTGCGGCGCCATGAAGGCGCTCCTTTCGGAAGCCGACGGCGGAGACAACAGTTCCCTGGGCCCGGCGTTCAACCAGTGGCTGGACCATGCCCGCCCCAGCTATGCGGCACTGCTGGCAGGGCACCCGGTGGGCAGGCAGGCCGCCGCAGCGGGCTACGGGACCGTTGACCAGCTCTCGATGGTCAACGTGGCCGTGCAGCTGGCAAAGCTGCAGGACCATCCAGTGGCAGGCCCCGCACTGGCCGTTGGGACGGTCCAGGCCACGGGACTTTTCTATGACATTGCCACGGCCCGGGTCCTCCAGGTCTCCGCCGACCGCATCAAGAACCTGGACCCTGACTTCGACGCCGACCGCCAGGGCAACGTCGCCGCAGCAGGCCGCTAGCCAGCGGCCTTAAAAGCAGGCGCCCCGGTCCTGAAGCGGACCGGGGCGCCAGGCGCCAGCTGCGCTGGGGGCTATTTCACCTTGCTGGACCGCGCGATGTCCCAGGCATTGGTCGAGGCTGCCATGAGCAGCGCCGCGCCGAGCATGTGCGCTGCCACCAGCAACGCCGGGATGCCGTTGTAGTACTGCGTGAACCCGATGATGGCCTGCAGCACGGTGACGCCCAGGAGCATCAGGACAGCCGTCCGGAAGGGGCCTGTAATGCGGCGGCGGATGACCAGCACAAAGGCCACCACGGTGCCGGCGGTGACCAGATACGCCGGGACTGCGTGGATGTGGGAGAACAGGTCCCAGTCGAGGTCGTTACGGGGAGCGTCGGCGTCACCTGCGTGGGGACCTGCACCCGTAACCACCACGCCGAGCATGACGGCAACGGCAGAGAAAAGGGCGACGGCGGCCGTTACCGGGCGCAGCACGGCAGGGAGTTCCGCGGGGCGGCCTGCGGGGAAGCGGCCGGTCCGGCCGAAGGCGCGGTTCACCAGCAGGGTGGAGAACACCACGAGGGCCATCGACACCAGGAAGTGCAGGCCCACCACCCACGGGTTGAGGTTGGTGAGCACGGTGACGCCGCCGATGACGGCCTGTGCGGGGATGCTGGCGAGCAGTCCGAGGGCCAGCAGGAAGAGGTCCTTGCGTTCCTTCCGCAGGTTCCACAAGTAGACCAGCATGAGCGCGGCCACGGCGGCCAGCGCGAAGGTCAGGAGCCGGTTGCCGAACTCGATGAAGCCGTGGATGCCCATTTCCGGGGTATTCACCAGGGAATCCGACGTGCAGCGGGGCCAGGTGGGGCAGCCAAGGCCTGAGGCCGTGAGGCGGACAGCTCCGCCCGTGACCACCAGAAGCGTCTGGCCGATCAGGGATGCGACGGCGAGGCGGCGGATGCGGACGTCCACCGTGCGGGGGAGCCGCGACGCCAGGCGGCCGGCAAGCTGGGGAAGGCGTGAAGCCGTGGTCACGATTATCTCAATTCCACTTGAACCAACGGATGGCTGCGGCACCGGCAATGACTGTCCAGAGCAGCAGGATAAGGGCGGCGCCGCCGTTCACGGCTCCGCCCAGGAAAGCGGCGCGCATCGATTCACCGAGGGCGCCGGAAGGCAGGAAATGGACTACGGCCTGCGCCGCGGCGGGCAGCCGTTCGGCCGGGATGACGATCCCGCCCATGGCTCCGAGGAGGATCCACAGCAGGTTGGTGATCGCCAGCGTCGCTTCCGGCCGGACGGTTCCGGCCACCAGCAGCCCCAGCGCGGTGAAAGCCGCTGCGCCCAGTGCCAGCAGCGCCAGCCCGGGGAGCCAGCCGGCCGCCATCGGCTGCCACCCCAGCGCCAGGGCAACAAGGCCCACCACCACCACCTGGAGGCACAGGACGGCCAGGACCGAGAGAACCTTGCCGGCGATCAGGCCGCCGCGCCCCAGGGGGGTCGTGGACAGGAACCGGAGTACACCGTAGCGGCGGTCGAAGCCGGTGGCGATGCCCTGGCCGGTGAAAGCCGTGGACATGGCGCACAGGGCCAGGATCCCCGGAACGGCCACGTTGATGCGGCTGGAGCCCATTCCGTCCAGGAAAGGCGTCACCGTCAGGCCAACCAGTGCCAGCAGCGGCAGCACCACGGCCAGGATCAGCTGTTCGCCGTTCCGCAGCATTGTCAGTGCCTCGTATTTGCCCTGCAGGAGGACGCGGCGCAGCAGGGACGCGGGCTGCTGCGTCTCCCGGATCGCTGCGGTACTCATCGGATGTCCTTTCCCGAGATATCCAAAAAGACGTCTTCAAGGCTACGCGCCTGGAGGCTCATCGACGCCGGCATGATGTCCTTTGCTTCCCACCACTGGGCAAGCGCGGAGAGGTGCCGGGGTGTGAGGGCGCCGGTGACGGCGTAGCTCCCGGCGCGGGTTTCGGAGACGTCGACGCCGTCGGGCAGCACGGCAGCCAGGTCCAGCCCGGCGGGTGCTTCGAACACCAGGGTCCGGACGTGCTCGCCGGCGTGGTCCGCCACCGGGCTGCGCTGCAGCAGCTCATGGACGGTTCCTTCGGCGACGTTGCGGCCGCCGTCAATGATGTACACATAGTCCGCAAGGCGCTGGGCGTCGTCCATGAGGTGCGTGGTCAGGATGATTCCCATGCCGCCGTCGCGCAGTTCGGCAATCAAGTCGAACACCAGCTGGCGGGACTGCGGGTCCAGGCCGGCGCTGGGCTCGTCCAGGAACAGGACTTCGGGCCTGCCGATCAGGGCTGCCGCGAGTGCCAGGCGCTGCTTCTGGCCGCCGGACAGCCGGCGGACGCTGGTGCGGCTGAAAGTATCGATGCCGAGCCGGCCCACCAGGTCCTCCAACGGCCAGGGGCGGGCGTAGAGCCCGCCGATATGCCGCAGCAGCGGCAGTGGCCTGGCCGACGGCGGGAGCCCGCCGTCCTGCAGCATCACACCGACGCGGGAGCGCAGGTCGGCGCCTGCCGTGGCGGGGTCCTGGCCCAGCAGCGAGATGCTGCCGCCGCTGCGCTTCTGGAGGCCCTGGGCGCACTCAAGGGTTGTCGTCTTTCCGGCGCCGTTCGCGCCCAGCAGGGCGGTGACCTGCCCGCGCTCCGCCGTGAGGGAGACGCCGCTGACAACCCTGAGCATCTTTCCGTCCAGGCTGGAAAGGGGGCCTACGTCCTTGATGAGCCCATGGATGGACAGGACGGGAGACTGGGGGGATCGCACCACAGTATTCTACGGGATGTAGTATATGGAGCCGTCCGTCAGGAAGGTCCCCTATCCTTGGAGTTTTGCGCGCAGCCGGCCAAGGTCAGCCTGCCCTTACTGGAGCCCGGGACTAAATTACGACATGATTGTGTTGTGTATTCCATGACCAACGCTACCGCTGTGCCTGTGGCCGGGCCGGGTCCCGCCCCGTCCGGTCCTGTGGCGGACGCCGACGAGCGCACCCGGGACCGGGTCCTTGCTGCCGTCCTGGAACACGGGCCCGTCAGTGCGGCCGAGCTGGGGGACATGCTGGGGTTCACCCCGGCCGCTGTCCGGCGCCACCTCGACCACCTCTCCCGGGCCGGCATCATCGAGGTCAAGCGGGTTGCCAAGCCGGGAGCAGGTGCCGGCCGGCCCGCACGCCGCTACGTCCTCAGCTCCCAGGGCCAGTCCAGCCTGGGCAATGACTACCTTGACATTGCAGCCCTTGCGCTCCAGCAGCTGCAGAAGGTGGCCGGCCCTGACGCCGTACGGGCGTTCGCCGAGGAGCGGTTCGCGGACATGGAACGGCGCTACGCGCCCGAAATGGAAAAAGCCGGGCCGGACATCAGGGACCGCGCCACCGCCCTGTCGGCCGCCCTGAGCCGCGACAACTTTGTGGCGTCGGCCGCCTCCATCGAGGCCAAGGCACCCCTGCCCGCGGCGCTTTCCAGCGTGCAGCTCTGCCAGGGCCACTGCCCCATCCAGCAGCTCGCCGCCCGCTTCCCGGTATTCTGCGACGTTGAAACGGAAGTCTTCTCAAGGCTGGTGGGAGTGGACGTACGCCGGCTTTCCACCCTGGCCCGTGGTGGCCACGTCTGCACCACCCACATTCCCACAGGCAGGCTGTCTGCCGGGCCGGCCAAAGTGCCGGCGGCAGCCCCCGCCCGCCTGGACGAAGTAACCAACCATCAGCAAGAAAGGCCGTGATGACGGACCAACTATCAGAGAAAGCAGTAGCCGAAAACACTGTGATCTCAGAGATTCTGGAGAAGAATCCCGAGCTCCACGGCATCGGCAACTACGAGTACGGCTGGGCCGACAAGAATGACGTCGGCGCCAATGCACGGCGTGGTCTCGATGAAGAGGTTGTCCGGGACATCTCGTCCAAGAAGAGCGAGCCGGAATGGATGCTCGACCTCCGCCTCAAGGGCCTGAAGTACTTCGACCGCAAGCCCATGCCCACCTGGGGTGCAGACCTCTCCGGCATCGACTTCGATAACATCAAGTACTTTGTCCGCTCCACCGAGAAGCAGGCTGCCACCTGGGAAGACCTCCCGGAGGACATCCGCAACACGTACGAGAAGCTGGGCATTCCGGAAGCCGAGCGCAGCCGCCTGGTTTCCGGCGTTGCCGCCCAGTACGAGTCCGAGGTGGTGTACCACCAGATCCGTGAGGACCTCGAGGCCCAGGGCGTCATCTTCCTGGACACCGACACCGCTTTGAAGGAACACCCGGAGATCTTCCAGGAGTACTTCGGCACCGTGATCCCGGTGGGCGATAACAAGTTCGCCTCGCTGAACACCGCAGTGTGGTCCGGCGGCTCCTTCGTGTACGTGCCCAAGGGCGTCCACGTGGACATCCCGCTGCAGGCGTACTTCCGCATCAACACCGAGAACATGGGCCAGTTCGAGCGGACGCTGATCATCGCCGACGAGGACTCCTACGTCCACTACATCGAAGGCTGCACCGCGCCGATCTACACCTCGGACTCGCTGCACTCCGCCGTGGTGGAGATCATCGTGAAGAAGGGCGCCCGCGTCCGATACACCACCATCCAGAACTGGTCCAACAACGTGTACAACCTGGTGACCAAGCGCGCGGTCTGCGAAGCCGGCGCCACCATGGAATGGGTGGACGGCAACATCGGTTCCAAGGTGACCATGAAGTACCCGGCCGTGTATCTGGTGGGCGAGCACGCCAAGGGCGAGACCCTGTCCATCGCGTTCGCCGGCGAGGGCCAGCACCAGGACACCGGTTCCAAGATGGTGCATATTGCCCCGAACACCAAGAGTTCCATCATCTCCAAGTCGGTGGCCCGCGGCGGCGGCCGTGCCGCCTACCGCGGCCTGGTGCAGGTCCGCGAAGGCGCCAAGCACTCCGCCAATACCGTGCGCTGCGACGCGCTCCTGGTGGACACCATTTCCCGCTCGGACACCTACCCGTACATCGACATCCGTGAGGACGATGTGCAGCTGGGGCACGAGGCCACCGTTTCCCGCGTCAGCGAGGAACAGCTGTTTTACCTCATGTCCCGCGGCATGCCCGAGGACGAGGCCATGGCCATGATCGTGCGCGGCTTCATTGAGCCGATCGCCCGCGAACTGCCCATGGAATACGCCCTTGAGCTGAACCGCCTCATCGAACTCCAGATGGAAGGATCCGTCGGTTAATGACTGCCGAAGCAACTACCGAAAAGGCGCGCATCGGCGCACCGTCGATCTCCGGTTTCACCGAGGAAGGCGAGCACCTGGTCGCCTCCAAGGTTGACCGCCACCACAGCCACGGCACCCAGGTCATGGCCTCCCGCGCCGAGCGGCTCACCAGCCATGACGTGGCCGACTTCGCCCTGCCCAACGGCCGGGAAGAGGAATGGCGCTTCACCCCGGTGCGTGAACTGGCCAACCTCCTGTCCGACTCCCCGTCGGAGGAGGGCGCACTCGGCGTTTCCATCGAGGCGCCCGCCGCCGTGGCGCAGCGGAGCCTCCGCGCCGGTGAGGCCCCCCGTGGTGCCACCCTGGTCCCGGCCGACCGTGCCGCCGTCGTGGCTTCCGCCAACACGGAGGAAGCCCAGCTGATCTCCATCCCAGCCAACGCAGAGCTGGACGCACCCGTGCGCCTTGTCCTCACCGGCAACGGGGCGGGCCGCCGCACCAATTCCCACGTCGTGATCGAAGCCGGGCCCAACAGCCGCGGCGTCGTGATCATCGAGCATGACGGCACCGCCGACCACAACGGCAACGTTGAGGTCCTGGTCCGCGAAGGTGCCCACCTCACGGTGGTTTCCGTGCAGCTGTGGGGAGATGACGCCAAGCACCTGGCACAGCATGACGCCGAGGTCGCCAAGGACGCCGTGTACAAGCACATCGCCGTAACCCTCGGTGGCAAGATTGTCCGCCTGAACTCCAACGTCCGGTTCGCCGGGGAAGGGGCCGAGGCCGAACTCCTGGGCCTCTACTTCGCCGACGCCGGACAGCACCTGGAACACCGCTCCTTCGTGGACCACAACGTGGGCAACTGCAAGTCCAACGTCCTGTACAAGGGCGCACTTCAAGGCAAGGGCGCACACACCGTCTGGGTCGGCGACGTCCTGATCCAGAAGCAGGCCGAAGGCACCGACTCCTACGAGAAGAACCAGAACCTGGTCCTCACTGACGGCTGCCGCGCAGACTCCGTGCCCAACCTCGAAATCGAGACCGGCCTGATCGAGGGTGCCGGCCACGCCAGCGCCACCGGCCGGTTCGATGACGAGCACCTGTTCTACCTGATGGCCCGCGGCATCCCCGAGGATGTTGCCCGCCGACTGGTGGTCCGCGGCTTCCTGAACGAGATCATCCAGCAGATCAAGGTCCCGGCCCTCGAAGAGCGCCTGACCGAGGCTGTGGAACGCGAACTCGCAGCAACCGAGAACTAAAGGCAGGCAGGAACGTATGAGCGGCACACCCAAGGGCGAGCTGGTTTGCAGCGCCAATGACATCCAGGTCAAGCAGGCGCTGCGGATCCTGATCGACGGCTACCCCGTAGCCGTCGTCCGGGATTCAATGGGGGAGATTCACGCCATTGGAGACACCTGCTCGCACGCGGACATTTCCCTGTCCGAAGGCGACGTGGAAGGCTGCGCCATCGAGTGCTGGGGCCACGGCTCCCAGTTCGACCTGCGGAGCGGCCAACCATTGCAGCTTCCCGCCTACGATCCTGTTCCGGTGTTCGCCGTCGAACTCGACGGCGACGACGTCTACGTGGACGTCACCAACGTTTTGAACGGCGCAGCAGTAAACAACTGAGCGCCTGCAGCACCAGACTTACGAGCAAAGAGAAAGAAGAGCATGTCAACTCTTGAGATCAAGGACCTGCACGTCAGCATTGACACGGAGCAGGGCACCAAGGAGATCCTGAAGGGCGTCAGCCTGACCATCAGGACCGGCGAGACGCACGCCATCATGGGCCCCAACGGCTCCGGCAAGTCCACGCTGGCGTCCACCATCGCCGGACATCCCCGCTACACCGTCACCAGCGGCACCATCACCTTGGACGGCGAAGATGTCCTGGCGATGAGCGTTGACGAGCGCGCCCGGGCCGGCCTCTTCCTGGCCATGCAGTACCCGGTGGAAGTCCCCGGCGTCACCATGACCAACTTCCTGCGCACCGCCAAGACCGCCATCGACGGCGAAGCACCCAAGCTGCGTACCTGGACCAAGGACGTCAAGGACGCCATGGAGAAGCTGCGCATCGACGCCGACTTCGCCCAGCGCAACGTCAACGAAGGCTTCTCCGGCGGCGAGAAGAAGCGTGTGGAGATCCTCCAGCTGGAGCTCTTCAAGCCCAAGTTCGCCGTGCTCGACGAGACCGACTCCGGCCTTGACGTCGACGCGCTGAAGATTGTCTCCGAGGGCGTTAACCGCGCACACTCCGAGGGCAACATGGGCACGCTGCTCATCACCCACTACACGCGTATCCTGCGCTACATCAAGCCTGAATTCGTCCACGTGTTCGTGGATGGCCAGGTTGTCGAGGAGGGCGGCCCCGAGCTGGCCGACCGTCTCGAGGAAGAAGGCTACGACCGTTACGCAAAGGGCGCCGGCGCAGCTACCATCGCGGCCGAGGCCGCAGTACAGGCCTAGTTAGGACTTGTCATGACCGAAATCAAGCCGGGCCGTACGGCCCTGGAGGACGTCGAAGAGGCGCTCAAGGACGTCATCGATCCTGAGCTTGGCGTTAACGTGGTGGACCTCGGGCTGCTGTACGGCCTGAAGTACTCCGATGAGGACGGCGCGCTCCTGATCGACATGACCCTCACCACCGCCGCCTGCCCGCTCACCGACGTGCTCGAGGAGCAGGTGGGCCAGGCCCTGGACGGCGTCGTGGACGACTGGCGCCTGAACTGGGTATGGATGCCGCCATGGGGTCCCGAGCGGATCACCGATGACGGCAAGGACCAGATGCGGGCCCTCGGCTTCAACATCTGACAAACCCGAAGTACGACGACGGCCCGGGCACGTCACAGCCAAAGTGACCCGGCGGAGTCGTC
>NZ_JBWJAR010000002.1:156348-233580 GCF_056389225.1 Pseudarthrobacter sp. rb
CACCCCCCAACTCCCCCGCGGCCGGGCCCCCTTCCCCGCCAGGGTGCCCGCCCGTCGTCGTCGGTTCGTCGATTGCTCCGTAACCGCCGTTTTGGGGTGCCAAAAGGGCCGTTACGGAGCAATCGATGGGGGTGAACCGGGTTAGAGGGTTGCGGCGCTGAACGTGTCGCACTGGTTGATGTCGCCGGACTGGTAGCCCCGCGAGAACCAGCGCTGGCGTTCCTCGCTGGAGCCGTGCGTCCAGCCTTCGGGGGAGACACGCCCGGTGGCGGCCTTCTGGATGCGGTCGTCACCCACCGACGCGGCGGCGGACAATGCGTCGTTCACATCCTGCGGGGTAAGGGGCTCCAGGTACGGCTGCCCTGTGGCCGGGTCCGGCGTGGTGGACGCGTACTTGGCCCACAGCCCTGCGTAGCAGTCAGCCTGCAGTTCGGTCCGCACGGAACCGGATTCCGGACCCTGCGGATCCTGCTGCGCCCGCTTCAGGTCGCCGAGCAGGTTCTGGACGTGGTGGCCGAACTCGTGTGCCACCACGTACTCCTGCGCCAGGGGGCCGCCAGAGGACCCAAAGCGGTCCACGAGTTCCTGGAAGAACCCGGGATCGAAGTACGCCGTGGTGTCCGTTGGGCAGTAGAACGGGCCCACCTCTGAGGTCGCGGCACCGCATGCGGTGTTGGTGCCGCCGCTGAAGATGACCGCCTCCGGGCGGGGGTACTGCACGTTGTACTGCTTCAGGTAGCCGGGCCAGAAGGCGTTGAGGCTGTTCACGGTGCCCGTGATCCGGCAGTCCAGCCGGGCGTCGGCGTCGGCGCCCGTGTTGCAGGCCGGCGCCGTACCCTGCGACTGCCCGGCATTGCCGCCGTCGGTCAAGCCACCAAGCATGTTGGGGTTGATGCCCAGCAAAAGCGCAACGAGCAGGACCAGGCCGCCGCCGATGCCGCCGCCGACTTTCACCCCGGTGCCCATGCCCCGGCGGTCCTGGACCTGGGAGGGATCCAGCTGAACGTTGTCATTGAAACTCATAACGTCACATTACCCGCGGGCCGGGCGCTCAATCCTCCCGGCAAGTAAAGTTGGTCCGTGCCTTTCCTCGACAAGCTCCAGCGCTGGGCCGGGCAGCGGCCGCACGACACCGCCGTCGTGATCGCCGGACGCCGCCTGGACTGGGAGCAGCTGCGGGACGCCGCCGCTGAACTGGTGGCCGGGACCAAGTCCGTCACCGCGCTGTGTGAGGCCAACTCCGTGGATTTTGCGGTGAAATTCGCAGCCGCCGTTGCGGGCGGCCGGCAATGCGCCGTCCTGGATCCCGCGTGGTCCGCCCCGCTGCAGGAAGACATCGTCCGGCGGGTGGAAGCATGCGCCGATCCGGCCCCGGTGTCCCCGGATGACCAGCTGGCCGACGGGCCGCCGGACTCCAGCTTCCTGATCGGCCTCACCTCCGGAACCACGGCTGTACCCAAGGCGTTCACCCGCTCCCGGCAGTCCTGGCAGCAATCCTTCGACGCCTCGATCGAGTTCTTCGGGCTTCGGCAGGATGACGTGACCCTGGCACCCGGTCCGCTGGCAGCCAGCCTGAACCTCTACGCCCTGGCTGAGTGCCTGTACGCCGGTTCGGAGTTCCAGACGCTGGAGACGTTCGACGTCGGCGACGTCCATGCGGCCATAACCCACGACCGTGTCACCCGCCTGGTCCTGGTGCCCACCATGCTGCGGATGCTCAGCGAACGCGGAATGACCGGATGCGTCGATGCCTCCGGCGTGCGGACCATCATCTGCGCCGGTTCCAAACTTGATGCCCGCACCCTTGAGGCGGCCAGGCGCTGGGCCCCCAATGCCACCATCTACGAGTACTACGGCGCCTCCGAACTGAGCTTCGTGTCCGGCCTGGGCCTGGCACCCGGCCAGGCTGCCGCCGCAGGCGGCACCGGAATCGGCCGGCCGTTACCGGGGGTCGACGTCCGGATCCTGGATGACGACGGCGCACCGGTCCCCGACGGCGGCTACGGCAACATCTGCGTCCGCAGCGGCATGGTGAGCAACGGTTACCTGTGGGGCGATGACGGCGAAGCGCTGCGGTCGTTCGGCGACTGGTACACGGTGGGGGACCAGGGCTACCTGGCGGACGGCGGGCTGCACATCCTTGGCCGGCGTGCCGACATGATCCTCACGGCGGGGAGGAACGTCTACCCGCATGAGGTGGAACTGGCGCTGGCGGCCGTTCCCGGAGTTGCGGCAGCAGTCGCCGCGGGGATGGCCGATGATTTGCGCGGCCAGCGCGTGGTGGCAGGCGTGGTGCCTTCCCACGGCGGAATCAGTGCCACCCAGCTGCGGGCCGGCCTGGAGGACATCCTGTCGCGGCACAAGCGGCCCTTGCAGTACTACCTGCTCCAGGAGCTTCCCACCACGGACCGGGGAAAGGTCAGTCGGAACCTCCTGCTGGAGTGGATCAATGCCCGCGACCCCAGGGTGCGTGCCCTTGGTGCCTGACCTCCTGCCGCCCGAACGCCAGCCGGTCATCATCGACGCGCGGCGGACCCCTGTCTGCCCCGTCAACGGCGCCCTGCGGAGCCTGCGCGCCCACGAACTCCTGGCTCCGGTCCTCCGGAAGCTGGTGACCGCAGTGGCGCTCGACCCCGGGTCCGTCACTGACGTCGTTATCGGCAACGCCGTGGGCGGCGGCGGGAACGTAGCCAGGCTGGCCCTGCTGGCGGCCGGACTTCCGGTCTCGGTGCCGGGTATCACCGTGGACCGGCAGTGCGGGTCAGGACTGGATGCGATCGTGCTCGCGTCGCGGCTGGTGGGGGCCGGCGGCAACCCGGTGTACCTGGCAGGGGGAGTGGAGAGCACCAGTACTGCGCCCCTGCGGGCGCACAGGAAGGACAACGGCGCCCCGGAGTTTTACCGCCGCGCCCAGTTCGTGCCGGACAGCTTCGGGGACCCGGACATGGGCGTGGCCGCGGAAACGGTGGCCAAAGAGTACGGTGTTGCCCGCGAACGCCAGGATGATTTCGCGCTGGCCAGCCACCGGAAAGCCCTCGCTGCCATCCGGGACGGACGCTTCACCGACGAACTCGTGCCGCTGGAGACCCCGGCCGGGGCCGTCTCTTCGGACGGCGGCCCGCGGGCCGGCCTGACCCCGGCTGTCATGGCACGGTTCCCGGCCGCCTTTGTGCCGGGAGGAACTGTCACCGCCGGGAACTCCTGCTTTGACGCGGACGCCGCCTCCGCCGTCGTCGTAACGTCCCTTGCCCGGGCCCGCCAACTGGGGGTGCGTGATGGCCTGCTGGTGCGCGGCACGGGTACCGCCGGGGTGGCTCCGCAGGTGCTGGGGATGGGCGCTGTTCCGGCTGCCAGTGGTGTGATGGCTGCTGCAGGCGTGAAAGCTGACGAGCTGGACCTGGTGGAATTCAACGAGGCGTTCGCTTCGCAGACACTCGCGTGCCTCGAACAGCTGGGCATCGACCCCGGCCGTGCAAACCTCGACGGCGGGGCGCTGGCGCTGGGGCACGCCTACGGTGCGTCGGGTGCCGTGCTGGTCACCCGGCTGCTGGCCCAGGCGCGGCGGGCGGACACCGAGGGTGCCCTGGGGCTGGCGATGATCAGCATGGCCGGTGGCATGGGCACGGCGGCGCTCCTGGAGTACCGGCGGCTGTAACGCCGCCTGGCGTCCCAGCCCGTCAGTCTTCCGCTTCGCCCAGGCCGCGGGCGGCCAGTGCCTCACCTGTTTGGCGGGCGTAGGCCACGGACGTGATGAAGACCGGCAGGACCAGCGCGCGGGGGTTGCGCTCAAGTCCCCGGGCCTTGGCGGAGTCGCGCACGTCGGCGAAGGTTCCGGCGATGAAGGGGATGCTGCGGAGCATGATGCCGATGGTCAGCGCGAAGCGTTCGGGATCGGCGCCGAACCTTTTGAAAGGGCGCGCCAGGTGGACCACACCGTCCAGGAGCCGCTGGATCGGCGTGGTGGCGGTGAGCAGGGATGCTGCCACGACGCAGACCAGGATGTTCAGCACGATCCGGCCCGCTGTGGGGCCGCCAAGCTGCCACCACTGGAAAAGTCCAATGACCAGGAGCACGGGGGCCAGCGGGCAGACGGCGTGCCACAGCCGCTTCGCCCCCGCGCCTGTGGCGAGGAACAGGCCGCAGAGGACGGCCAGGATCACCCCGGAAATGCGCCAGTCCACGATGAGGAAGGAAAGCAGGCCACAGCCGATGACCAGGAGGAACTTCAGTGCCAGCGGGGCCCGGTGTACCAGTGAGGTGCCGGGCACGTAGTTGGCCAGGAGGAAGCCGTGGCCCCTCATGGGGAATCCCGCCTTGTGGCGTCGAGCCCCTGCAGGCACCATGAGCGGTAGGCCGCCACGGCGTCCGCCGGGGCGCCGTCGAAGGCCACGCGGCCCTGGTCGATGACCAGGACACGGTCCATGTCCAGTGCCAGGTCAAGGTCGTGGGTGGACATGATGATCTGCTGGTCCAGATCCGCCAGGGTCCTGCGGAGCAGCTCGCGGTTGCGCAGGTCCAGGAGCGTGGAGGGCTCGTCCAGCACCAGCACCCGGGGGTTCACGGCAAGCACAGCGGCGAGCGCCATCAGCTGCCGTTCACCGCCGGACAGCTCGTAGATGCTTTGGTCCGCCAGGTGCAGCAGGCCCAGGCGTTCGAGGGCTTTGTCTGCCAACTGCCGCCGCTCCGAACCGTTTTTTGTTGAACGGCGGAGAGACAGTTCCACGTCTTCCCGGCCGGTGGGCATCACCAGCTGGGACAGGGGATCTGTGAAGACGAACCCCACGTTGCGCCTGACCTTCCGGACGGCACCCACCGTGTCGTCGCCGTCGACCGTGACGGTGCCGCTGGTGGGCTGGATGAGTCCGTTGATGAGGCGCAGCAGCGTGGATTTGCCGGATCCGTTGGCACCGATGACGCCCACCCGTGCTTCGTCCAGCCTGAGGCTGACCGCGTCCAGGAGGACCTTGGGCTGCGGGGAGTTTTCGCTTTCGACGGCGACACCCACCTGGTCGAACGTTACTGCCGGCATGCGTTGTCCCTAGGCGCTTTGTGTGGGCTGGGTGCGGCGGCGCACGCGGCGGACCAGGACGTCGGGGAAGGCCCGGTGGAGGGCGACAGCGACGGCGGCGGCGAGGAGGTTCTTGATGATGTCTCCCGGGTAGAAGACCAGGTCGCTGAGGAAGGCCTGCTCCAGGGTGGCCTTGGAGTTGAGGGCAATTCCCAGGACGCCCAGCGTGTGCACAAAGACAACGCTCGTGACCGTGGCGGCCAGGAAGAACCACAGGGCGCGCGCCTTCGTGGTCCGCCGGATGACCACAGTGGCCAGCCAACCCACTACTGCGGCGGCGATGGGGAAGGCGATGATGTAGCCGGCCGAGGGCCCGGCAAGGATGGCCAGGCCGCTGCGGCCCTGGCTGAAGATGGGCAGGCCGGCCAGGCCCAGGAGGGTGTAAAGTCCGACGGCGGCGAATCCGCGGGCGGGGCCCAGCACCAGGCCGGTGAGCATCACGGCCAGGGTCTGGAAGGTGATGGGGACGCCGAAGCCGTTCAGGGCCAGCCCCGGCACCAGGGCTGCGCCGGCAACGAGGGCGGCGAAGACGGCGATCAGTCCCAGGTCGGTGCCGTTCCAGCGGCGGCGCTCCGTCCGTTTGCCGGTTTCTGGGGTGGTCTCGGTGTTGCTCATGATGGTCCTGTCGGGGTTGTACAAGCGGAATCTAATGTACAGCCGACGCTACCGGGGCGGAATGGGGACCATTTTGTAGGGGTCCTACTAAGGGAGGGTGTGGGTGCTTTCGGGTGGGCACAAGCGGGCCACGCAGCGCTATCCGTCCGTTGTTATGGAGCGGAGCACGGACTGGAAGCCTGGACTGACGTGGACGGTGAGCGTGCCGTCGTCGCGCACGTGGGTAAGTTGCCCGTCACCCGTGCCGTTCCACCAGTAGACGTGCGGGCTTCGCGGTGGCGGCAGACAGGCCGGCACTATGCTCATCTGAGGATTTTCTTTCAATATCGGTTTGGGGGCAGGTATATGCGGTTTACCGCGGGCGTGGCAGCGGGTGTCGCTGGGATCATCTTGTTGACTGGTGGTGTCCCTGCAGCAGCCTCGGGGGACCTGATTTACGTTGGTCGAGAGCCTCTCAGCGTCGTCATCGACGCGGAGGGGACCGCGTATATCGGCAATTACTCCCCCGGTGGAGGGGTCAGCGTTCTTCCTGCGGGGGCGGGTCAACCAGCCACGACCCTGATACCCGGTTTCAGCCCTGCCGGCATGGCCTTGTCTGGAGACGGGACCTTGTTTGTCGAAGGGTGGGATTACACCCAGCAGGAGGAAAGGCTCGCCGTGATCCCGAAGGGCTCCTCTGAGGTTGCCCGTACCATTCCCCTCAGTCGAGGTGCCCACCTTATAGCCGCGTCCCCGGACGGTACTGTCTTTGTTCCCAACCCTAACCTGGGCACAGTCTCGGTCATCCCTCCCGGAGCAGGCGCACCAGCTTACGCGATTACCGTCGGAGGTAATCCCAAGGAAGTGGCCGTGGCCAAGGACGGCACCGCCTATGTGACCAACCAGAACGACGGAACGGTCTCGGTCATCCCTCAAGGTGCCGGCAGGGTTTCACGCACCATTGATGTCAGCCCGAACCCCGGTCAAACCGGTAACCCGCACGGGATCGCGGTCGGCCCGGACGGCGCCGTCTATGTCACCAACATCACCACTAACGACGTCGCCGTTATCAAGCCCGGAGACTCGGCCGTCGCTTACCGCGTGGCGGTGCCAGGCGGCCCCAAGGAAGTCGCCGTGGGCATCGACAGTACGGTCTATGTCCTTTACGAGGCCAACGGCCTCTCCGTCATCAAACCCGGCGGAACCAACGTTTCACTCGGCCTGCCCACAGGTAAAAATCCCGGACACCTCGCCATCGCTCCCAACGGGTCTGTCATCGTAACCAACACCGCCGATGCATCTGTAACTGTCTTCCCGGCCCAGGACCTACGCGTATCCGGGCCGCCTGTGACCACAGCACAAGCGGAACAGCCTGAGGTCAAAGAAGCAGGACCCACGGCCCAGGCCACGTCCGGGAATGACGGGACCGATATCGGGTTCGACGTTCCCTTATTCTTCGGCGTATTGGCCGCAGCCATGCTGTTGGGTGCCGCCGCACTGGTCCTTGCAGCCGGACGGCGCCACCGTTCACAAACTGCCGGGGAAGAAGCACCGGCAGAGGATCTCGAGGACATGCATGCGGTCCCGGATCAGAGGCAGCGTTGACAGGTTATGTTCCTGCGCTGACTGGGAGGATCGGGTCATGGATTCAATTTTCGTCAATGGAACCGTCGGTGCAGGAAAGTCCACCCTTGCTGATGCGCTAAGCGCGGCTGAACGGGGACGTCACGCTGTCATCGATCTGGACGCAATTCGGAGGCTGGTCCCCGCGCCCGAAACGGACCGGTTCAACCATGAACTCGCACTGCTCAATCTCCAGAACCTCACGAACAACTATCGGGCTGCGGGAGCAACTCGGTTCATTCTCGCAGGGGTCATCGAGTCAGAAGCTGAAATACCCCGCTACGTCGCAGCCCTGGGTTCCGTTCGAATGTTCGTCTGCCGTCTCGTGGCTCGTCCAGAGGTGCTGGAGTCGCGCTTGCGCTTCCGCCATCGGGACGATCCGGAAGGCCTCGCCTGGCACCTGGACCGCGTCAACGGATTGTCAAAAATCCTTGAAGCTGCAGAGACCGATGATCTGGTACTGGACTCCTCCGACATTCCTGCCGTAGAGCTGGCGGTGGCTGTTCGGCGGGCTGCCGGCTGGGACTGATCCCGGGAGCGCCGGCCCCACCGAACACGAACTCTGCTGGTCTGTACAGAGGCTGCCGGCGCACGGGAGACTGGCGCCATGCGGAAACTGACCTTCGCCATGAATGTGAGCGTGGACGGCTACATCGCAGCGCCCGGCGACGACCTCGGCTGGAGCGTACCGAGCGATGAGCTGTTCCAATGGTGGTCCGACCGGGTCGCAGCGACGGGCCTGGCGCTGTACGGCCGCAAACTCTGGGAGACCATGAGCTCGCACTGGCCGACCGCCGACCAGCAGCCTGGCGCCACACCGGCGCAGATCGAGTTCGCCCACCGCTGGCGGGACATGCCGAAGGTGGTGTTCTCCTCGACGATCAGCACCGTCGACTGGAATGCACGCCTGGTCACCGGCGATCCGGTCGCCGAAATCATCCGCCTCAAGGCCGGCGAGGGCGGTCCCATGGACATCGTCGGCGCCACACTCGCCGCGGCGGCCATGCGCGCCGGGCTGATCGACGAGTACGTGACCGTCACTCATCCGGTCCTGCTGGGAGGCGGCACACCGTTCTTCACGGCCCTGGAAGGCAGGATGAACCTGGGCCTGGTGGAGACCCGGACATTTCCCGGTGGCGTGATCCTGACCAGGTACCAGGCCAGGCGCTGAGTTCCCCGCGTCTCATCCAGCAAGGGCCGCGACCGGTTGAGCTCCCGGCTAGGCTCGGTGCGTGGAGATACGCGAGGCGACGCTGACTGATCTGCCGGCTGTGAATGCAATTTGTGATGCGAGCGGCCGCCCACACTGGAAAGCGGAGGCGTTTGACCACTCAGGTGACCGGGCCATCCTGGCAGCGGCCGTACGGGGTGAAATTGTCGGGATGGCCAAAACGCACTTTCATGGCGAGCCTGATGCCGACGTCCCCGCGGGGCACTTCCTCGGCGGGATTGAGGTCGCCCCGGATTTCCGGCGGAGGGGAATTGGCTCCGCTCTCACTCGGGCACGGATGGATTGGATCTGGGCCCGCGCCACCAGCGTTTTCTACTTTGCGAACGAGCACAACACCGCGTCAATCGCGATGCACGAGGCTTTGGGCTTCCGGCCGGTTGGCCGCTTCCCGTCGATTCACGGGGTGACCGCGGACGACGGCCGGTCCGGGTTAATCCTCTTTGCAGCCTCACGCCGGGGGATAGAGGCCGGACGTCCCGGAGACACCTTTACAGCAGTCCGCCTTCCAGACGCTTGGTGGCAGCACGTTCCACAAGGATGGGTACCAAGCTCCGCACGGGGCCGGCGTTGAAGACCGAGTATTCCTCGCAGACGGCGTCTTCGACGTCCGTCCGGGAACGTCCGGGAAACTTGCCCGGAACGTGTTGATGACGGATATCAGTGCTTGTTGTTCCTCACCGCGCTCCATGCCCACCTCTTCGTCGGATTCCAACTTGCCTAGACTGTCTAGTATTTAGGGTGTCAAGCAAAAAGTCGAACAGCAAGGTCCCGCACCACACCAACTTCCCGTGGGGGCAGGCCTCGACCCGGACAATGCGGCCTTGGTAGCGTGTGGCCCATGCCCATCAAAATCGAGAATGTAGGCATCGCGGTCCGCGATTTGGAAGAGGCCATCGCCTTCTTTATCGACCTGGGGCTCACTGTCCTGGGCCGGCAGACTGTGAGCGGGGAATGGGCCGATACCGCCGTCGGGCTCGACGGCAACCACGCCCGGATAGCCATGCTCCAAACGCCGGACGGCAACGGCCGCCTCGAGCTCTTTGAATACATCCACCCCGACGCAATCGAGACTGAGCCCACCCTGCCCAACGAGATCGGCATGCACCGCGTTGCCTTCTCGGTTGACGACATTGGCCAGGCTCTCGAGATCGCCGCACGGCACGGCTGCCATCCCCTGCGTGGCGTCGCAACGTACGAAAACGCCTACAAGCTCAGCTACGTGCGGGGCCCCAGCGGCATCATTGTGATGTTCGCGGAGGACCTGACGAAGGGCTGAGCCTGCAGGCGGCCTGCAATATACTCCGAATATGCCCATCACGCACCCAGCCCCCAATGCTCAACGCCCTGATCACAAGATTCGCGGGGGCCAGCTGTGAGCGGCGGCCTCGTAGCCTTGCTGGATGACGTCGCAGCCCTGGCGCGCATCGCGGCAGCATCAGTGGACGACGTCGCAGCCGGTGCAGCCAAGGCAGGGGCCAAAGCTGCCGGCGTCGTCATCGACGACGCCGCGGTCACACCGCAGTACGTCTCAGGTGCGGACCCGTCACGCGAACTGCCGATGATCAAGAAGATCTTCTGGGGCTCCATCCGGAACAAGCTCCTGATCATCCTGCCCGCCTTGCTGCTCATCAGCGCCTTCATCCCCTGGATCATCCCGTTCATCCTCATGCTCGGCGGCACCTACCTCTGCTACGAGGGCGCCGAGAAGGTCTGGCACAAGCTCCGCGGCGGCCACCACGAGGAGGAAGAAGCGCCGGCGGTGGAACGCGGGCACGACGCCGAGGCCAAGGTCGTCAAAGGCGCCATCACCACCGACTTCATCCTGTCCTGCGAGATCATGGTCATCTCCATGAACGAGGTGGCGACAGAATCCATCTGGGTCCGTGCGTTCATCCTGGTCCTGGTGGCATTCGCCATCACGGTGCTCGTGTACGGCGCCGTCGCGCTCATCGTCAAGATGGACGACATCGGTGTGCACTTGGCTGCCAAGGACTCTCCCCGCTCCAAGCGGTTCGGGAGGTTGCTGGTCAGGGGAATGCCCGCCGTGCTGGCCACCATCACCTTCGTCGGAACGATCGCCATGCTGTGGGTTGGCGGCCACATCATGCTGCAGGGCGCGCATGACCTCGGCTGGCACACACCCTACGACCTGGTCCACGCGCTTGAGCACCCGGTGGCCGCGGTCGCGGTTGTCGGCGGTCTTTTGGCCTGGCTTGTCAACACCCTGTGCTCAACGGTCGTCGGGCTCGCCTGGGGCCTCATCGTCATGGCGGTGGTGGGCCCGCTTCTGAAAGTGCTGCCGTTCGGCAAAGCCAAGGGCGGCCACAATGAGGCGGCCGCGCCTGCCGGGAACGGCGGACACCGGCCCGCCGAGCACAAAGACTGACAGGTGCCGCATCCGCCGCGCGTTTCAGAACGCGTAGCGGATGCGGCAGTACGGCGCGATGTCCTGAATGAGCGCGGTCAGCTGCCGCACATAGCCTGCCTTGGCCCGTGACCGGTAGCGGACGTTGTTGAAACCGTTGGACGAGGTTTTCGACTCCTGGAGGTCGGGACGCCACAGGACGTTCTCAGCCTGCGGATGCCAGCCCAGGTTGACCTCGTGCAGCTGCTCGTTGTGGGTCAGGAAAATGACCTCCGCCGCGAGCTGGGCCTTGGCTGCCTCCGTCAACGTCGCGTCGAGTTGGCGGAGCAGCGCCTCCCAGTCGGCCAGCCAAGTGTCGGTGATGATGACGGGGGAGAAGTTCACATGCACTTCGTAGCCGGCCTCGACAAACTCGTTGATCGCTGCCATCCGTTCCGCCACGGGCGATGTCCGGACGTCAATGGACTTGGCCAGGTCCGCCGGCATCAGGGAGAAGCGGATCCGGGTGTGCCCGCCATGGTCCCACCCCAGCATCTCCGGATTGATGAACTTGGTGGCGAAGGACAGCTTGGCGTTGGGCAGGTCGCGGAAAAGCCCCACAAGCTCCTCGACGTTGGGGCTGATCAGCGCATCCACCGAACAGTCGCTGTTTTCGCCGATGTCGTAGACCCACAGCTCCGGGTCGCACTGGTTGGGCTCCAGCTTGAGCCCCTGGCGGGTGGCGTGCCGCTCCAGCGTCGCAGCGATCTGGTCGATGTTGGCGAACACCGTAATTGGATTGCTGTAGCCCTTGTGCCGGGGAACGTAGCAGTAGGCGCACGCCATGGCGCAGCCGTTCGCCGTGGAAGGTGCAATGAAGTCCGCCGAGCGGCCATTGGGTTTGACGGTCAGCGACTTTTTGATCCCCAGGACCAGCGCCTCCGTCTTGATCCGTGACCAGCGCGGCACGTTGGTTTCGTCACCGTGCAGGTCCGGGATGTTCCAATGGCTGTCCACCAGTACGACGTCGGCGTCCGGCCAGCGCGCTACGATCTGCCGGCCCCGGGGCAGCTCCAGGGCGGCTGGCTGTGCGTAAATACGCCGGATCTGGAGCAGCCGATCGAATTCCATGACCCCATTCTGCTTGAACCTCCGGGGCGCAGCCGGCCGTTAAGCCCACGGCACCAAGCACCGGACTGCCGGAAGTTTCTGCTGCTGAAACTGGCGTGGCCCGCCGGACGGTAGACTGGACTGTGCCGTTCTCCGGCCACTCTGCCCCAGCGTCCCTTCGCACACAGTGCGCGGACCGTGGCGTTCCCTGTTGTGAAAGGCCTTACCTGCTGTGATTACTGTCCAGGATCTTGAACTGCGCGCCGGTGCCCGGCTCCTCATGGACCAGGTGAGCTTCCGCATCGATAAAGGGGACAAGATCGGCCTGGTGGGCCGGAACGGCGCTGGCAAGACCACGCTGACCCGTGTCCTCGCGGGCGAAGGCCTGCCCGCCGCCGGCAAGGTGACCCGCAGCGGCGAAATCGGGTACCTGCCCCAGGACCCACGGACCCCCGACATGGAACAGTTGGCGCGGGACCGGATCCTTTCCGCCCGCGGCCTGGACATTGTCGTCGGCAAACTGCGCAAGGCGCACGACGAAATGGCAAGCGAGGACGCCGACGTCCAGCGCAAGGCCATGAACCGGTACGACCGGCTGGAATCCGAGTTCCTCGCCGCCGGCGGCTACGCGGCCGAGGCCGAAGCAGCCTCCATCTGTTCCAACCTTGCCCTCCCTGACCGGCTGCTGAACCAGCCGCTCAAGACGCTTTCCGGCGGACAGCGGCGCCGTGTGGAGCTTGCCCGCATCCTGTACTCGGATGCCGAGACCATGCTCCTGGACGAACCGACGAACCACCTCGACGCCGATTCCATTGCCTGGCTGCGTGACTTCCTGAAGAACCACCAGGGCGGCCTGATCGTGATCAGCCACGACACGGACCTGCTGGAAGCCACCGTGAACAAGGTGTTCCTGCTCGATGCCAACCGTGCCCAGATCGACTTTTACAACATGGACTGGAAGCGCTACCTGCTGCAGCGGGAAACTGACGAGCGGGCCCGGAAGCGTGAACGGGCCAACGCCGAAAAGAAGGCACAAGTCCTCATGGACCAGGCCAACAAGATGCGGGCGAAGGCCACCAAGGCCGTCGCCGCGCAGAACATGGCCAAACGCGCCGAGCGGCTGCTCAGCGGACTGGAAGCTGTCCGCGAACAGGACCGCGTGGCAGCCCTGCGGTTCCCGGACCCGTCACCCTGCGGCAAGACCCCGCTCACCGCGGACGGGCTCAGCAAGTCCTACGGGTCGCTGGAGATCTTCACGGACGTGGACCTGGCCATCGACCGTGGCTCCAAAGTGGTCATCCTTGGCCTCAACGGTGCCGGCAAGACCACCCTGCTGCGCATGCTCGCCGGTGTGGACACCCCCGACACCGGTGAGGTCATCCCGGGGCACGGCCTCAAAGTGGGCTACTACGCCCAGGAACACGAAACCCTGGACCACAACCGCACCGTGCTGGAGAACATGCGCTCGTCCGCACCGGACATGAAGGACGCCGAGGTACGGGGCATCCTGGGCTCATTCCTGTTTTCCGGTGACGACGTCGACAAGCCCGCAGGCGTGCTCTCCGGTGGTGAGAAGACCCGCCTGGCCCTCGCCACCATCGTGGCCTCAAGCGCCAACGTCCTCCTCCTCGACGAGCCCACCAACAACCTGGACCCCGCCAGCCGCGCCGAGATCCTCGGCGCCCTCCGCAACTACACCGGCGCCGTCGTCCTGGTCAGCCACGACGAAGGTGCTGTCGAGGCCCTGAACCCCGAACGGGTTGTCATGCTTCCGGATGGCGTTGAAGACCTCTGGAACGAGGACTACCTGGACCTGATCACCCTCGCCTAGCGCACCGTCAGTTCCAGGGCCCCGGTCATGCGGAGCAGCTCCTGGTAGGTGATGCTGAACATCGAGTTGTGGTCACCTGCTCCAGCCCACAGCAGCCCGTGGGCCTGCAGGGTTTCGTCCAGCAGGGTCCGGATTCTCTGTGGGTGGCCTACAGGGGCGACCCCGCCAACTTCCTGCCCGGTATGGTCCAGGACGAAAGCGGGGGAGGCGCGGCGGATTTTGCCGGTGCCAAGCTGGGCCGCCACCAGCGCAGTGTCCACCCTGGCCGCCCCGCTGGCGAGGATCAGCAGGGGTACGCCGCCGACGTCGAAGATGAGGCTGTTGGTGATGGCCGCAAGATCGCATTCGAGCGCCTGCGCTGCTGCCGCCGCCGTGGGAACTCCGGCCGGAAAGGTCCGCACAGTATCCCCGACACCGGCCTCCACCAGGGCCGAGCGCACCAAGGCGACCGGGCCGCCGTCGTACGTTGCCATGCTTTAGTACCCCTGCGCGTCCAGGAGGGCGTCTTCTTCTTCCTCCGCTGTCGCCTTCCGGCGCTTGCGCGGAGGTGCCGGCTGGCGGCGGGCCGCAGGGACAGCGGAGTGGACCGCCCCGTCCAGGACCATCTCTTCCTGGTCCTCGGCGTCGATGGCTGCGTTGCGTGCCTGCTGCCGCGCCGCATAGCCGAAGCCCACGAACATCAGCACCCCGAAAGCGAACCACTGCAGCGAGTAGGACAAGTGCGTCCCCTCATCCGTGGACGGCTTGGGGAAGGCAACCGGCATCTCCGCCGGTGCCGGCGTTTCCGAGGCCAGCTGGCCGTACGCACCCGTCATCAGGGGATAACCCAGCTGCGACGAGTAGGTGGGAAGGTCAATGGATGCCAGCTGCCCCTCGGGCGCCCCGCGCTGCAGTTCCGGCTCGCCATGCTTCAAACGTACGACGGCGGTCACGTCACCGGGGGGCGGGGCCGGCACGGAGTCGGGGCTGCCTGGATTCTTGTTGCCGATGGGCAGCCAGCCGCGGTCAATGACAACGGTTTCACCCGTGGTGAGGCGGAACGGGACCACCACCTCGTACCCGGGCTGCCCATTGAGCGGCCGGTTGCGGACAATCCGCTGCCCGGCGGCATCGTAGGAGCCTTTCAGCTCGACCTGGGTCCATTCCTTGGCCGGGTCCAGCTGGGTGAACTGGTCCCGTGCCTGGGCAAAGGGAATGGGAGTCGCCGAGTAATTGCTGACGACGCGGTTGATTTCGGCCAGGGTCTCCGCGCGCCGGTCCATCTGCCAGCGGCCCAGGAAAACGCACGCGGTGGCAAAGATGGCGGCCAGCAGGAGATAGCCCAGCCACTTGCTGGAAAAGAGGAAACGGTACATTCAGATGTCCTGCTCCAGCGGGGCGTCCCCGGCGGCTTCCAGCGGGAGGGTTTCCTTCCACAGGCCACGCGTCTGCAGGTAGTCCTCCAGCCATTCCCGGTGGTCGGCGCAGGCCAGCCAGGTTTTGCGCCGCTCAGGAGCATGGATTTTCGGGTTGTTCCAGAGAAGCTGCCAGGACGCCTGGGCCCTGCACGCCTTCCGTGAGCAGACGGCGGCAGCCTCCGATGCCACGTCCGTTCCTGCTGCGAAATCGAAAATGCTCATGATGCCTGCCGCTCCTCCCCGTGCTCCGGGTCCTCGTCCTTCACCAGTTCGCCCTGCAGCACGGCGCTTCCCGGTTCCTCATCCGCCACCGGAGGGGCAGGGCTTTCCAGCTCGGCCAGCGGCGCGGAATCCAGCAGCAGGTCACTGGGCGTTTCTGCCTTGTCGCTGCCGTTGGCAATCACCACGGCGAACCACGGCAGGAAGACTGCGCCCGCCACCGCAATGATCTTGAACCAGCCGTCCACCACGAAAATGAGGATCAGGCAGACCATGCGGATGCCCATGGCCAGGGCGTACTTGATCATCCGCTGGCGCATATCCTCCGAATGGGCGGCGGCGGCATCCGTAATGCTGTGGACCTCGCTGTCGCCGGAGAACCGGCCCGGTTCTTCGGGCGCCGGACGTCCCGCATGGTTTTCAAGGGTCACGGTGAATGATCACGCTCCAAAGGCTTCCCTTAATTCTCGCACCATCGGCAGTGCTGCCCAAACCCGCGGCAGGGCTGCC
Organism: Pseudarthrobacter sp. rb; assembly: GCF_056389225.1. Taxonomy (NCBI): domain Bacteria; kingdom Bacillati; phylum Actinomycetota; class Actinomycetes; order Micrococcales; family Micrococcaceae; genus Pseudarthrobacter; species Pseudarthrobacter sp. rb. The sequence goes on from NZ_JBWJAR010000002.1 coordinate 172,276, forward strand.
GCTAAGATCGGTTCCAGCCAAACCACACCCTCTACCGCGGCGCAGCCAGCCGCAGAATCCCGGAGCACCTCCATGACTGAAGCAGTTACCGCACCGCGCAGCGTCCTCATCACCGGCGGCAACCGCGGTATCGGGCTGGCCATCGCGCAGGCGTTCCTCGCCAACGGCGACAAGGTGGCTGTGACCTACCGCAGCGAAACCCAGCTGCCCGAGGGCATCCTCGGCGTCAAGGCCGACGTCACCGACGAGGCTTCCGTGGATGCCGCCTTCAAGGAAGTGGAAGCTGCCCACGGTCCGGTGGAAGTCCTCGTGGCCAACGCCGGCATCACCAAGGACACCCTGCTGCTGCGCATGAGCGAGGATGACTTCACCTCAGTGATCGACACCAACCTGACCGGCGCCTTCCGCGTGATCAAGCGTGCCTCAAAGGGCATGATCCGGCTGCGCAAGGGCCGCGTGGTCCTCATTTCCTCGGTCTCGGGCCTGTACGGTGCGCCGGGACAGATCAACTACTCCGCCTCCAAGGCCGGCCTGGTGGGCATCGCCCGCTCCCTCACCCGCGAACTGGGCTCCCGGGGCATCACCGCCAACGTGGTCGCACCCGGATTCATCAACACGGACATGACCGCCGAACTCCCCGAGGCCACCCAAAAGGATTACCTGGCCAGCATCCCCGCCGGCCGTTTCGCTGAAGCTGCCGAGGTAGCCAACGTGGTCCGCTGGATCGCCAGCGACGAGGCCGCGTACATCTCCGGTGCCGTCATCCCCGTGGACGGCGGCCTGGGCATGGGCCACTGATCCTTCAGCCTCCGCCGCTGCAGGAAACTAGCCCCGCGGTCCTTATTTGTCGAAGTCAGACAACGGATATTGGCCATGGCCACTGGCATGATGGACTGCAGGCCAGAACGATTTAGATGTTTCGAACAAAGGAAGCTCGTATGAGACTGCTGGACAACAAGACGGCGATCGTCACCGGATCATCGCGGGGCATTGGCGCCGACGTAGCCAAGATCCTCGCCTCGGAGGGCGCCGCCGTCGTGGTCAATTACCGCCAGAAGGCGCCCCGCGCCAACAAAGTGGTACAGGGCATCGAAGCCGATGGCGGGCGGGCCGTCGCGGTCGGCGCGGACCTCACCACGCAGGAGGGTGTGCAGGCCCTGGCCAGCGCCGCCATGGAGAACTTCGGGTCCCTGGACATCCTGGTCCTGAATGCCTCCGGCGGCATGGAGACCGGGATGGGGGAGGACTACGCGCTCAAGCTGAACCGCGACGCGCAGGTGAACATGCTCAACGCGGCGGTGCCCCTGATGAAGGAAGGCTCGCGCGTGGTCTTCGTGACCAGCCACCAGGCCCACTTCATCAACACCGTCCCCACCATGCCGGCATACGAGCCGGTGGCCCGCAGCAAGCGCGCCGGCGAGGACGCACTCCGGGACCTGATCCCCAACCTGGCGGAGAAGGGCATCTCCCTGGTGGTGGTGTCCGGCGACATGATCGAGGGCACGGTCACCGCCACGCTCCTGGACCGCTCCACCCCGGGCGCCATCGAAGCCCGCCGCGCCGAAGCCGGGAAGCTTTACTCGGTGGAGGAGTTCGCGCAGGTTGTAGCCGGAATGGCAACGGCCGACGTCGAGTCCGGCCACACGGAGTACGCCGGCGGTGCCGACTACTTCGGCAAGAGCGCCGGGCAGGCTTCCAGCTAAGCAGCAGCGGGCAGATGGCCCCCGCCGCCGGGTAATCCGGCGGCGGGGGCCGCCTTTGTTATGAGGCGTTGCGGGGGCTTAGACCCCGGCGATGTGGCGGACGGCGTCCAGGTACGGCATGTTCAGGGCGGCGTCGGCCACGGCGCGCACGGCGGGCTTGGCGTTGAAGGCCACCCCGATCCCGGCGGCGCCGAGCATGTCCAGGTCGTTGGCGCCGTCGCCCACGGCAATGGTGTGCTCGAGCGCGATGCCTTCGGCAGCAGCCCACTCCCGCAGGTACTTTTCCTTGGCTGCCCTGTCCACGACCGCGCCCAGCACCTTGCCGGTCAGCGCGCCGTCGACGATTTCCAGTTCGTTGGCCTGCCAGTAGTCCAGGCCCAGGTCCCCGGCAATCGGCTCAAGGATCTGGTTGAAGCCGCCGGATACCACAGCCACCGTGTGGCCGGCGGCTTTGAAAGCGGCCACGAGCTGATCGGCACCTTCGCTGAGCTTCACTTCTTTGCGGACGGAATGGACGACGTCGGCGGGCAGCCCCGCGAGTACCGCCACCCGGGCGTGGAGGCTTTGGGCAAAGTCGAGTTCGCCGCGCATGGCAGCTTCCGTTACGGCTGCCACTTCCTCGCGCTTGCCGGCGTAGGCGGCCAGGAGTTCGATGACCTCCTGCTGGATGAGGGTGGAGTCCACATCCATGATCAGCAGCTTTCGGGCCGCAGAGCGGAGCCCGGCGGGCACCAGGGCCGTGTCAAAACCATCGGTTGCGGCATCCGCCACGGCCCGGCGGAGCGCGGCCAGGCCGGCCGCGGTGGCATCGGGAAGGGCCAAGTCAAGGACCTGGACCCCGTACCGGCTGTCACCGGCGGAGGATTCGGACAGCACCTCTGCGCCACGTGAGGCGAGGACGGAACGCAGCTGCTCCAGCCCGGCGGGGGTCATATTCAGGCCATAGCTGACCGCAGTCACGTTCGAAGTCATGCCTGCAATCTTAGTCAGCGCGGGTGGGGTGTCCTGAATTCGTTGCGGACGGCCGCGGCCGAACCCTTAGGGAGCCTTCACACCGGTTATCAGTCATCTTCTGTTTTGTCCTAGTGTCTACTCCTATGAGTGATGTTCTGGAACTGGACTCCGTCAGCGTTGTCCGTGGTAAGAAGACCCTGCTGGACAAGGTTGACTGGCAGGTCAACGAGGGCGAACGCTGGGTCATCCTGGGACCCAACGGGGCCGGCAAAACCACCCTTCTCCAGATCGCGGCCGCGCGCCTCCACCCCAGCAGCGGCACCGCCGGCATCCTCGACGAAGTCCTGGGCCGTGTTGACGTCTTCGAACTCCGGCCCCGCATCGGCCTTTCCTCGGCAGCCCTTGCCACCCAGATTCCGGAGCACGAGAACGTCCTCAACGTGGTGGTCACGGCCGCCTACGGCGTCACGGGCCGTTGGCGCGAGGGCTACGAGCGCGATGACGAACGGCGCGCCTTCCGGCTCCTGAACGACTGGGGCATGGGCCCGCTGCTGAACAGGACGTTCGCGACCCTGTCCGAGGGCGAGCGCAAGCGTGTCCAGATCGCCCGCGCCCTCATGACGGACCCCGAACTGCTGCTCCTGGATGAGCCCGGTGCGGGCCTGGACCTGGGTGGCCGCGAGGAGCTGGTCCACAAGCTGGGCGAGCTGGCCCGGGACGAGTCGGCTCCGGCCATGGTCCTGGTCACGCACCACCTTGAAGAAGTCCCGCCCGGCTTCACCCACGCCATGCTGCTGCGCGACGGCGGCGTGGTGGCCGCCGGCCCCATCACCGAGGTACTGACCGAAGAGCACCTGAGCACCACCTTCGGGCTTCCTTTGGATGTCTCCGAGAACGCGGGACGCTACACCGCCACAGCACGCCGCTAGAGGGGCCTGCGCTACTACCTTGGAACTCTTCAGCAGCATCATTGTGTTCATCGCCGGCCTGTGGGCCGGCACCATCAACGCGGTGGTGGGCTCCGGCACGCTTGTGACCTTTCCGGTGCTCATCGCCCTGGGCGTGGCACCCGTCACCGCCTCCATGAGCAATGCCATGGGCCTGGTCTTCGGAACGGGCGCCGGGGCCTTCGGATACCGCCGCGAGCTGGCCGGCCGGGGACGGCAGGTGCTGCGTCTCCTTCCCGCCTCGGTCCTGGGCGGCGTCACCGGCGCCTGGCTCCTGCTGCACCTGCCGGAGAAGGTCTTCCACTACGTCGCCCCTGTCCTCCTGGTCCTGGCCCTGCTGATGGTGGTGTTCCAGCCCCGGCTCCAGGACTGGGTGCGCAACCGCGAGGCCAACCCCGAACACGCAGTCCGGGACAAACGCCACGGCGTCCTCCTGGTGGTCCTGGTCTACCTGGCCGGCGTGTACGGTGGCTACTTTGTTGCGGCGCAGGGAATCCTGCTGGTCGGCATCCTGGGCATATTCCTCACGGGCACCATCCAGAACGCCAACGCCATGAAGAACATCCTGGTCCTCGGCGTGAACATGGTGGCCGCCATCTCCTACCTGCTGTTCGCCTTCGACCGGATCAACTGGCTGGTGGTGCTGCTGATCGCCATCAGCTCCACCATCGGCGGCCTTATGGGTTCGAAGGTAGGGCGGAAACTCTCGCCGCGCGTCCTGCGCGCCGTGATCTTCAGCCTGGGCATCGTGGCCCTCGGCGTGATGATCGCCAACCTGCTGAAATAATCACCCGGTGACCTTCCACTACCTCGAATCCGCCGATGACCCGCGCGTCAGCGACTACACCACCCTGACCGACGTGCACCTGCGCAAGCTCCGTGAACCCGCCGAGGGGATGTACATCGCCGAGTCCTCGCGGGTCCTGCGCCGGGCCCTTGCAGCAGGGCACCAGCCCCGGTCATTCTTCCTCGCCGAGAAGTGGATGGCGGACCTCGACGACGTCTTCCAGGCGTACCCGGACGTTCCGGCGTTCATCGGTTCGGCTGCCCTGCTGGAAGAAATCACCGGCTTCCACCTGCACCGCGGCGCCATGGCGGCCATGCAGCGCCCGGCTCCGGTGCCGCTGCCCGACCTCCTCGCCGGGGCGCGCCGCGTGGCTGTGCTGGAAGACATCGTGGACCACACCAACGTGGGCGCCATTTTCCGCTCCGCGGCGGCGCTGGACATCGACGCCGTGCTGGTCTCGCCACGCTGTGGCGACCCGCTGTACCGCCGCAGCGTGCGCGTCAGCATGGGCACCGTGTTCCAGGTTCCCTGGGCACGTCTGCAGGACTGGCCCGGGGACCTCCGGGTGCTCAAGGACCACGGCTTCACCGTCGCGGCCCTGGAACTGACACCGGATGCAGAGGATGTCGACGCCGTTGCCTCCCGCAACGTGGACAAACTCGCCCTGGTGCTTGGCACCGAAGGTGCCGGCATGAGTCCGGAGACGCTCGCCGCCGTCGACCTCGCCGTCAAAATCCCCATGCGCAACGGCGTGGATTCACTGAACGTGGCCGCTGCCTCGGCCGTCGCCTTCTGGGAGTTGCGCGCCCGGGACTGACCTGCGGCGCCACCACCTGCCGCCAGGGGTGCTGGTTCGTCAGCCCCGTACGGATCGGCTATGATTGATAGCTGGTTGTCCTGCTTTTTCGGCTTCGGCTGATGCGACAGACCGCAGCCATCCCATTCATACCTGGCAGCTGGCAAAATCCAGTTGCGCGAACAAAGGTCCCATTATGAAGTCTGATACCCACCCGAAGTACGAAGCTGTTGTCTTCAACGACCTGGCCTCCGGCACCAAGTTCCTGACCCGCTCCACCGTGTCTTCCTCGAAGACCATCGAGTGGGAAGACGGCAACACCTACCCGGTCATCGACGTCGAAATCTCTTCCGAGTCCCACCCGTTCTACACGGGCAAGCAGCGCATCATGGACTCTGCAGGCCGCGTCGAGCGCTTCAACGCTCGCTTCAAGGGCTTCGGCGGCAAGAAGTAATTCCTTCGCCAAGCTTGTTTGCAGAAGGCCCGCACCGGAAACGGTGCGGGCCGTCCGCGTTAACCGCGCACCGGTTTTCTGGGGCAGGATGGGAAGCATGAGCGAGTCCGGATTTCCTGCCAGCAATGCCGACAGCAACCAGCGCCTGCACGGGGAGTACAAGGTTCCCGGCGGCAAGCTGGTGGTCGTGGACCTGGCCCTGGTGGACGGCGCACTGGCGGACGTCTCCGTCAGTGGGGACTTCTTCCTGGAGCCGGACGAGGCCCTGGAGGACATCAACCGGGCGCTGACCGGGCTTCCGGACACCACACCTGCCGCAGACCTCGCCGCCGCCGTCACAGGCGCCCTGCCGGCCGGAGCGGTGCTGTTCGGCTTCTCCGTGGACGCCGTTGCCGTGACGGTCCGGCGTGCCCTGGCCAAGGCGACCTCCTGGGGAGACCACCAGTGGAACGTCATCGCGCCCACCGTGCTTCCCACGGAAATCAACGTTGCCCTTGACGAGGTGCTCACCGAGGCCGTGGGTGCGGGGGCGCGCACGCCCACCCTGCGGTTCTGGGACTGGCAGGAACCGTCGGTGGTCATCGGTAGCTTCCAGTCCGTGCAGAATGAGGTGGATCCCGAGGGCGTAGCCAGGCACGGCATCAATGTGGTCCGCCGGATCAGCGGCGGGGGAGCGATGTTCATGGAGGCCGGCAACTGCATCACCTACTCGCTGTACCTGCCCCAGACCCTGGTGGACGGACTGAGCTTCGCGGACTCCTACCCGTTCCTTGACGCCTGGGTCATGGCCGCGCTGGAAAAACTCGGCATCAATGCCTTCTACATCCCGTTGAACGACATCGCCACGGACCAGGGGAAGATCGGCGGCGCCGCGCAGAAGCGCCTTGCCAACGGCGGCATGCTGCACCACGTCACCATGAGCTACGACATCGACGCCGACAAGATGGTCGAGGTCCTCCGGATCGGCAAGGAGAAGCTGTCCGACAAGGGCACCCGCAGCGCCAAGAAGCGGGTGGATCCGCTGCGCCGCCAGACCGGCCTGGCCCGCACGGCCATCATCGAGGCGATGATCGGGGTCTTCAGCGAGCGTTACGGTGCAACCCCGTCGGAGCTGGCGGGACACGAGCTGGCGGCAGCCGAGGAACGGGTGGCGGCAAAGTTCGGCACCCCGGAATGGCTGCACCGCGTCCCCTAGACCCATCGACTGCTGAGTAGCTGCCGTTTTGGGGCCCCAAAACGGCAGTTACGGAGCAATCGATGGCCGGTGGGGAACGACGGCGGCCTGTGCCGTGAGTGCGCGCAGCAGGTGGCTGCGCTGCTCCACGATGATCCGGCGCAGTGCGTGCGGCGCGTCCGCGTTGGCGTCCAGCCAGGCATCCGTCCGCCGGACCACGGGGTGGTCTTTGGGCTCCATGCTGTCCGCGAGGTCCTGGGCTGCAGGGTAGAGGCCCCGGACAATCCGGCTGGCGATCTCGATGCTCCGCGAGTCCCACGCAGCGCGCAGGCAGTCGAAGTAGGGCTCCACGTAGGGTTCCAGCAGCGCCGCTGGCGCGGTGGTGAACCCGCTGATGGTGGCTGTCAGAAGCTGGTTGGACAGCCCGGTCCCGTGGACGGCCGCATCCCAGGCGGCAGCCTTGACGTCGCGGTCGGGACGGGACGCCGTGGCTGTTGCGTGCCCTGCCCGGCCGGAGGCGGTGGTGTCGCGGGCCAGCTCGGCGTCGAGCTCGGCCGCGGAGGCGTGGCCATTGGCTGCCAAGGCATGCCAGAGGTGCCAGCGGAGCTCGGCGTCCACCGCCAGCCCCTCGACGGCGGACGTTCCGTCCAGCAGGCCACGGAGCCGGGGGAGCAGGGCACCGTCCTGCCTGCTGAGCGTGCCGAGGGTGCGGGCCCACGCGAGCTGCTGGTCCGAGCCCGGGGCGGCCTGGTCCAGTTCGGCGGCGGCAGCCGCCAGGAAGGACGCGCGCACCCTGCCGCGGGTGGCGGCGGGCGTATAGCGTTCGACGGCGGTCGCGGCGTTGTCGAGGACGTTCAGGAGGACGCCGATGCCCGTCTCAGCCGCAGCGAAGGCTGTCACGGCGTCCACGTACATGGGTGCGGGGCTTTCGCCGTCCCGCGCCGAGTTCCACAGCGCCGTCCAGCACAGGGCCCGGGCCATGGGATCGGTGATGTGGTCCAGCGAGGCACGTACTGTGGCTTCTGACACCGGATCCAGCCGCACCTTGGCGTAGGTCAGGTCGTCATCGTTGACCAGCAGGAGCGCGGGCCGCGGCTGGCCGGCAAGCTGGGGGAGTTCAGTCCGGGCACCGGCCACGTCGGTTTCGATGGTTCCGGTCCGCACCAGGGCGCCGTCGGTGTCGAAGTCGTAGGAACCGACGCGGAGGCGGTGCGGGCGCAGCTCTTCCCGTCCCGTGACCGGGTCCACCGCTTCCTGGACGATCGCCACCTGTCCCAGCACGCCGTCGTCGCCCGTTGCTGCTCTCTCCAAGGCGGGGTCCTTGGACGAGCCGTCCACGGTGGAAATATCCAGGTACAGCATCGAGATGCCGGACGTCTGAAGCCACTGCCGGGCCCAGCCGGACAGGTCACGGCCCGAGGCCGCATCCAGGGCCACCAGGAGGTCGGCCAGCGACGTGTTCCCGTAGGCGTGTTTCCGGAAGTACTCCCGGGACCCTGCGATGAACGAATCAAAACCCACATACGCCACCAGCTGCTTGAGGACCGAGGCGCCCTTGGCGTAGGTGATGCCGTCGAAGTTCTGCTTGGCCGCTTCAAGGTCGGGGATGTCAGCCACGATGGGATGGGTGGTGGGGAGCTGGTCCTGCACGTAGGCCCAGGCCTTGCGTTTGTTGGCGAAGTTGACCCAGGCGGTCTCCCAGTTTGTTGCCCGGTCCACGCCAAGGGTTCCCATGTAATCGGCGAAGGATTCCTTGAGCCAGAGATCGTCCCACCACTGCATGGTCACCAGGTCGCCGAACCACATGTGCGCCATCTCGTGCATCAGGGTGTTGGCGCGCGCCTGGTACTGCGCATCCGTGGCGCGGGAGGTGAACACGTAGCTCTCGGTGAACGTCACCAGCCCCGGGTTCTCCATGGCGCCCAGGTTGTACTCGGGCACGAACGCCTGGTCGTATTTGCCCCACGGGTAGGGGTAGTCGAAGAGGCGGTTGAAGAAGTCCAGACCCTTTTTCGTGAGGGCAAAGAGGTCTTCCGTGTCGAAGGAATCCGCCATGGACGCCCGGCAGTAGAGGGCCAGCGGGACGTCCAGGCGCGTGCCGTCGCCGAGCGTTGCCTGCCACCGGTCCTCGGCGCTGAAGTAGGGCCCGGCCAGGATGCTGGTGATGTAGGTGGACATCGGCAGGGTGGTGGCGAAGTCCCAGCAGGCAGTGGCAGGATCGCTGGTCAGCAGCGTGCGGTTCACCTCTGCGCCGTTCGAGGCCACCTTCCACTCCGCCGGAGCCATCACGTGGAAGGTGTAGGTTGCCTTCAGGTCGGGCTGTTCGAAGTTGGCGAAGACCCGGCGCGCGTCAGCCGGCTCGTACTGGGTGTACAGGTAGCACTGGCCGTCGGCGGGGTCCACGAACCGGTGCATGCCCTCGCCGGAGCGGCTGTACAGCGCCGTGCCGGTCACGGTCACCTGGTTTTCGGCCCGCAGGTTCTCCAGCATGATCCGTGCGCCGTCCACCACGTCCCCAACAGGCAGGCTCTTGCCGTTGAGGATCACACTGTGGACGCTGCCGCCGATGAAGTCCAGGAAGGTGCTGGAGCCGGGTTCTGCGGTGAAGGTGATGACGCTGCGGCTGGTGTAGCCGGGAACCGCCGGATCTGCTGCCTGCCGCACATCGAGCGAGACGTCGTAGCTGGTGGTGCTGATCAGGGCTGAACGTTCGGAGGCTTCGCTGCGCTGCAGATTCTCATGTGACACCCGGCTATCTAATCACGCGGCCGGTGCGTCCGCTCAGCCCGCGATCAGGAAGGCAGCCGCCAGGCCCAGCACGGCAATCAGAAGCCAGGATGCCAGCGCCGCCAGGAGCGCCTGCCCTCCTGTATGGAGCAGCGTTCTGATCCTGACGGCCGAGCCCAGCCCGAACAGGGCCGCCCCCAGGAGGATGTCCTGCAGCGTGGCGCTGGTATCGAGCCAGGCCGGGGCCAGCCAGCCGGTGGAGCGGAGAGCCACCATGGCCACGAAGCCCAGCACGAACAGGGGCACCACCGGCGGCATTTTCGAGGTGGTGCCGTTGGCGGCGCCCAGGGCGCGCGCACCGTTCCTGTGGTGCGCGCCGGCCGCGGCAACAATGGGCGCCAGCAGCAGCACACGGGTGAGCTTGACGACGACGGCGATCGCCAGGGCGGCGGTCCCGGCGGTTTGCGCCGTGGCCACCACCTGGCCCACGTCGTGCACGGACGCGCCGGTCCAGGCACCGAACACCGTGGCCGTCAGGCCCAGGGGGTGTGCGAGGAGGGGCAGGACGCCGATGGCGAGCGTTCCGCAGAGCGTCACCAGGGCCACCGGCAGGACAGTTTCGGCGTGTCGGATGCGGCGGACGGCGGCCATGGCGCCGATGGCCGATGCGCCGCAAATGGAGAACCCGGTGGCCACCAGGAGCGAGGTTACCGGCGGGAGGCGGAACAGCCGCGAGATTGCGTAGGTGCCGCCGAAACTGGCCGCGACGACACCCACGATCAGGACCAGGGCCGGCCACCCGAGGTTGAGGACATCCATGACGCTGACTTTCAGGCCCAGCAGCACGATCCCGCCGCGCATCAGATGCTTGCCCGCGAAGTCGAGCCCTGCACGGGCCCGGCCCCCGGTCCAGCTGCCGGCACCGGGCAGGTTGGCGGCCAGGACACCCAGGACCACAGCCATGGTCATCGCAGGCAATGCCGGCAGGATCCCGTGCACCAGGAAGGCAACTGCCACGGCGGCCGCCGCCGTCAACAGGCCTGGAACCAACCGCGCCACAAGGACCCGGAACCTGCCGTGGCCCGGCACGGGGAGGCTTCTGCTGCTTGGCACTCACCTACTGTGCCTGAAGAGGCCAGTAAAGTACGAACCGGGCTGCCGGCGACAACACGCCAGAATGGATGGCAGTAATGAACTCGAAACAAAAAGATGGTTGGCTATTGGACATGTCAGACCTATTCCAGGATTACTCCGAGGCCGCGGGCCGCACCGGAGCCTACGACGAGATGTTTGCCCCCGGGCAACAGGCCAGGGACTCGTACGGGCAGGTGGCGGAGGCGCTCCGGAAGCTCTCCCTGGCGGATGTGAGCGCACGCGCCGACTCCATGGCCCGCACCTTCCTGGACCGGGGAGTGACGTTCGACTACGCGGGCGAGGAACGGCCCTTCCCCCTCGACATCGTGCCCCGTGTCATCCCCGCGGCTGAGTGGGATGTCCTGGAACGCGGCGTGGCGCAGCGCGTCCGCGCCCTGGAAGCGTTCCTGAACGACGTGTACGACAAAATGACCGTGGTCTCCGACTGCGTGATTCCCCGCCAGCTCGTGACCACCAGCGCCCACTTCCACCGGCAGGTCCACGGCTTTGAACCCGCGGGCGGGGTGCGGGTCCACATCTCCGGCATCGACGTCGTCCGCGACGCCGCCGGCACCTTCCGCGTCCTGGAGGACAACGTCCGCGTCCCTTCCGGTGTCAGCTACGTGCTGGAAAACCGGCGCGCCATGGCCAAGGGCCTGCCCGAGGCATTCGGCCAGCAGCTTATCCGGCCCGTGGAAGAGTACCCCCGGCGGCTGCTCTCGGCCCTGCGCAAAACCGCGCCCGCCGGCGTGGACGATCCCACCGTCGTCGTCCTGACCCCCGGCGTGTTCAACAGCGCCTACTTCGAGCACACCCTCCTGGCCGGCCTCATGGGCGTGGAACTGGTGGAGGGCCGCGACCTCATCTGCCGCGGAAACCGCGTCTACATGCGCACCACGGCCGGCGAACAGCGCGTGGACGTCATCTACAAGCGGATTGACGACGACTTCCTGGACCCGCTGCAGTTCCGGTCCGACTCAATGCTTGGCTGCCCCGGCCTGGTCAACGCCGCCCGTGCCGGCGGCGTTACCATCGCCAACGCGGTAGGCAATGGCGTGGCAGACGACAAACTGGTTTACAGTTACGTGCCTGACCTGATCCGCTACTACCTCAGCGAGGAGCCCATTATCGCCAACGTGGACACCTTCCGCCTCGAGGAAAAGGAGGCCCGGGAGTACACCCTGGACAACCTGGCGGAACTGGTGGTCAAGCCGGTGGATGGCTCCGGCGGCAAGGGCCTGGTCATCGGTCCCGATGCCTCCAAGGATGAACTGGACGCCCTCCGCCAGCGGATCATCTCCGATCCCCGCGGCTGGATCGCCCAGCCGGTGCTGCAGCTCTCCACCGTTCCCACCCTCGGTGGTGACAAGTTCGGGCCCCGCCACGTGGACCTGCGGCCCTTCGCCGTGAACGATGGTGACGACGTCTGGGTGCTCCCGGGCGGCCTGACGCGCGTCGCGCTGAAGGAAGGGTCCCTGATCGTAAACTCCAGCCAGGGCGGTGGGTCCAAGGACACCTGGGTCCTTGCCGACTCACCCCAGATGCCGGTGGAAACCGTTCCACGCCAGTCCGTCACGGTCCGCGAACGCGTCTCTGTGTGGCCGGTGGAAAGCAACTGGCGCGACCGCCAGTCGGAGCAGCAGCAGTGAGCCCGGCACTTGAAGACCTGGCCGCCGTCGCACATTTCTTTGATAACGTTCCGGGCGCGCAGGAGGTAGCCGCGAATGCTTAGCCGTATTGCCGAGTCCCTGTTTTGGATCGGCCGCTATGTGGAGCGGGCGGACGGTACCGCCCGCATTTTGGATGTCCACCTGGAACGCCTGAACCACCTCCCCATGGAGGAGCGGAAGAGCGTGGCACAGGAACTCCTGGCCGTCATGGGCGCCAAGCCGCAGAGCGAGGATTTCGGTCTGCCGGAACTGCTCCACGCCCTGGCCTATGACAAGACCAGCGCCACGTCCATTGCCGGTTCCTTGGGTGCCGCCCGCGAGAACGCCCGCCGTGCACGCGAGACCGTGTCCTCCGGGCTGTGGGAAAGCCTGAACACCACCTACTACGGGCTGAGCCAGCACCGCAAGGACGTGGTGGGCACCTACCGTTTCTGCAACTGGACCCTGGAGCGCACCGCCATGGTCAGCGGCCTTGCCGATACCACCGTGAGCCATGACGAGAGCTGGCTCTTCCTGGTCCTTGGCCGTTCGCTGGAGCGTGCCGACATGACGGCGCGGATGCTCTCCACCCGGGACGTCCTCTCCGCAGGCATGTCCTGGGTGAACATGCTCCGGTGCGCCGGCGCGTACGAATCCTTCCTCCGCACCCGCCGCGCTGCGTTCGGAGACCAGCACGCTGCAGAGTTCCTGCTCCTGGACCGGCTGTTCCCGCGGTCCATCGTCTATGCCCTGCGGGACGCGGACGAGTGCCTGGCCAAACTTGACCCGTCCGCCCAGCGCGTGGGTTTCATCAACGATGCCCGCCGCATCGTGGGCCAGGCCCGGACCTTCCTTGAGTTCCACCGCACGGATGACCTCATGTCCGAACTGCCGGAGCACATGGAGCGGGTGCAGAAGGCGGTGTCCCAGGCCTCGGACGCCATTTCCCGTAAGTACTTCAATCAGGCGGACGAACTTGCCTGGGTGGGAGAAGTGTCATGACCCGGTTGAGCATCGTCCACAGGACGGCCTACAAGTACAACAAGCGGGTGACGCTGTCCTACAACGAGGCACGGATGACGCCGCTGACGGATTCACAGCAGGTGGTCCTGGAGTCCGTGGTGAAGGTCTCCCCGTCGCAGGCTGCCGTGAGCACCTACCGCGACTACTGGGGGACCAGGGTCACGGCCTTTGACATGCAGATGCCGCACGAAAACCTTGAGGTGGTCTCCAACATCACCGTCGAGGTGCACCGGGCTGAGAAGATCCCCGCCGAGGCCGACATCGTGGGCTGGGATGAGCTGGCGTCGCCGGAGACGCTTGACGCGTTCAGCGACTGGCTGCCGCAGTCCCGGCTGAGCGGCCCGGGGGACGAGGTCCTGGGCATCATCCCCGGCGTCGTGGCAGGGAAGAATCCGCACGACGCTGCCATGGCGGTCTTCGCCTGGATGCGCGGGGAGATGACGTACATGTCCGGCTCCACTGCCGTCACCACCAACGCGGAGGAAGCCTGGGGCCAGCGCCAGGGGGTGTGCCAGGACCTGGCGCACCTGGCCATCGGTGCACTGCGCAGCTGTGGCATTCCGGCGCGCTACGTCTCCGGCTACCTGCACCCGCGCTCCAGCGCCGGAATCGGTGAGACCGTGGCCGGGCAGTCGCACGCATGGCTGGAATGGTGGGACGGGGACTGGCGGAGCTGGGACCCCACCAACCACAAACCCGCCGGTGACTTCCATGTCACGGTGGCCAGGGGCCGCGACTATCGGGACGTGTCTCCGCTGAAGGGCATCCTGTCCGGCGGCGGCGGCTCCGCCCTGAAAGTCAGCGTGGAGATCACCCAACTCGCCTGACGGACCGGGTTCCCCGGCCTCCGTGGCCGGGGAACCCGCCGTCGGCCTATTCCGATGCCGACCTGGCGGAACTGCTGATCTGCGTCCACCACGTCATCGGGTCGGTGACCTTGAAGCGGCGGCCCGTGACACTGTCCGGGGAGATGCGCACAAACGCGTCCTTCCGTCCCGCCTGCCAGGGGAAGAGGTACAGGCGGGAAGTCTCCAGCACTTCCTCAGTGCTCTTGACCAGGGCAGCGGTGCCCTTGATGACCACGCTCCATGCCAGCCCCGTGTCAGGGTCCACTCCGTCCGCCTCCACCGCCACCGGGGCATCCCCGGAGGCCGCCGACAGCTTGGTTCCCTGGCTGGTGCGGAACACCAGCGTGCCGCCGTCCACGGTGAAGTTGACCGGGAAGATGTCCGGCCGGCCCTCCACGAGGACCGCCAGCCTGCCCACGGACACCGTCCGCAGCAACGCCCAGCATTCGTGGTGTTCGAGATTCTGCACTTGGGTGGATGACTCGTTGCTCATGCCGTGAGCATACCCGCATCACCAGGGGCTGGGCTTGTAATCCTTCAGGAAGACGCCGTACTGGTCCTCGCCCTTTTCACCCATGACGATCGGATCGTAGACCCGCGCCGCACCGTCCACCAGGTCGAGGGGTGCATGGAAGCCTTCCTCCATGAGCCGGACCTTGGTGAAGTGCGGGCGCTCGTCCGTGATCCAGCCGGTATCCACGGCCGTCATCAGGATGCCGTCCGTGTCCAGCATCTCCTGGGCGCTGGTGCGGGTCATCATGTTCAGCGCCGCCTTGGCCATATTGGTGTGCGGGTGGCCGGGGCCCTTGTAGGCGCGGGAGAACTGTCCCTCCATGGCAGAGACGTTCACGATGTACTTGCGCCGCGCCGTGGACCGCTTCATGGCGTCCCGGAGCCGGCTGACCAGCAGGAAGGGGGCGGTGACGTTGCAGAGCTGGACCTCGAGCATCTCCAGGGGATCCACTTCGTCCAAAACCTGAGTCCAGCTGTTGATCGTGGCAAGGTCCGGGACCAGGCCGCCCGCGTCAATCGCGGTACCGGAGGCGATGCGTTCCAGTGACGCAGACCCGGTGGAGAGCGCCAGCGAGGTGATAGCGTCGCCGGCCAGGACCGGGTGTTCGGTGACGCTGCCGGCAAGGGCCAACGGGTGCTTGTCATGGGCGTGGCCGAACGTCAGGAGCTCAGGGCCGCCGTTGGCCTGCTCCAGGGCCGCCGGAAGCGGCTCGTCCTCTGCGTCCACCAGCGGCTTGTAGGCGTTGCCGGACCGGCGCACGGTCTGGGCCGCGTTGTTGATGATGATGTCCAGCGGTCCGGCCTTATCCAGGGAGTCAGTCAGGGCCATGACCTGGGCAGGATCGCGGAGGTCGATTCCCACAATACGGAGCCGGTGCAGCCAGTCCCCGCTGTCTTCCATCGCCGCGAAGCGCCGGGCCGCGTCCTTGGGGAACCGGGTGGTGATGGTGGTGTGCGCACCATCCCGCAGCAGCCGGAGGGCGATGTACATCCCGATCTTGGCCCGCCCGCCCGTGAGCAGGGCCCTGCGGCCGGTGAGATCGGTCCGGGCATCACGCTTGCTGTGGCTGAAGGCCGCGCACTCCGGGCACAGCTGGTGGTAGAAGGCGTCCACCTGGGTGTAGTGCTGCTTGCAGATGTAGCAGGGACGGGACCGGATGAGGTGGCCGGCGATCTTCCCGGTGGCGGACGGCGCGAGCTTGTTGCCGCGGGTCTCGTCGTCGATCCGGTCAGGGGCGGCCGTGGCTGTCTGGGCAATCACGGCCCGGTCGGCATCGGCGATTGAATCGCGCTTGGTGACCCTGCGGTGGCGCTTGACCGCCTTGAACATTTTTCCGGTCGCACGGCGCACCGCGACGTAGTCCGGGTGCTCCTCGTCGTACGCGTGGATGGTGTTCAGGACCTTGAGGCAGGCCTGGATGTCCTCAGGGGTCAGATCGGGGGAGCTCATTGGGAAAATTTTACAGCGTACGCGGCAGGCCGGGGCACCACTGGTGGTGCCCCGGCCTGCAACTGCCGTTGGGGAATTTACCTGCGGATCAGCGCAGCCTGGCGCCGGGCGCGGCTTCCGCTGCTGCGGCGGCGTGGGCGCTGGCCACCTTGTCCGCGGCCTCGCGCATGTCGGGGTACTGGTCAGCAGCCGCCTTAACGGCAGCGGGCAGCTGGCTCAGGTGCCGTGCGGAGAGCCGGCGCTCCTCGTCTCCGGGTTCCGGGACCTGCTGGCCCTTGGCGAGGACGGTGATGCCGGAGTCCGTGACCTTGAACCCGCGAGACCTGTCCAGGTCCGCGTCGAGGCCGATGGCGGCACCGGCAGGGACCTTGACGTTCTTGTCGAGGATGGCGCGGTTGATGACTGCCCCTTCGCCCACCTGCACTTTGTCCATCAGGACAGAATCGATGACCCGGGCGCTGGTTGCGACGTAGACGTCGTTGGACAGTACTGAGCCCTCCACCACGCCACCGGAAATCACCACGCCGTTGGCCACGATGGAGTCCAGCGCCGTGCCCACGGTGTTGTTCTTGCCCCGGACGAACTTGGCGGGCGGGGAGATGCTCTGGCGGGTGTAGATGGGCCACTCGGAGTTGTAGAGGTTGAACACCGGCAGCGGGGAGATGAGGTCCATGTGGGCGTCGTAGAACGAGTCGATGGTGCCCACGTCGCGCCAATAGGTGCGGTCGCGCTCGGTGGAGCCCGGAATGTCGTTGAGCGTGAAGTCGTAGACGCCGGCCTCGCCCCTGTTGACGAAGTAGGGGATGATGTCCCCGCCCATGTCGTGCTTGGTGTCCAGACGCTCGGCGTCCACATGCAGCGCAGCAACCAACGCATCGGCGTCGAAGACATAATTGCCCATGGAGGCCAGGAACTGGGAGGGGTCTGCAGCAAGCCCGGGGGTGCTGGAAGGCTTCTCCACGAATGCTGCGATCTTCTGCGGATCGTTCTGGTCCACCTCGATGACGCCGAACTGGTCCGCCATGTGCAGCGGCTGCCGGACGGCCGCCACGGTGGCTTTGGCCCCGCTGAGCACGTGTTGTTCCACCATCTGGGCGAAGTCCATACGGTACACGTGGTCTGCGCCAACGACGACGACGATGTCGGGGTTGGCGTCGTGGATCAGGTTCAGGGACTGGTAGATGGCGTTTGCGCTGCCCAGGAACCAGCTCTTGCCTACGCGCTGCTGTGCGGGAACGGAGGCGACATAGTTCCCCAGCTGGGTGGACATCCGCCACGCTTCGGATATATGCCGGTCGAGGCTGTGGGATTTATATTGCGTGAGGACCACGATCTGCAGATAGCGGGAATTCACCAGATTGGAGATGGCGAAATCGATAAGGCGGTAACTGCCGGCAAACGGCACGGCAGGCTTGGCCCGGTCTGCCGTCAGTGGCATCAGCCTGTTTCCCTCGCCGCCTGCGAGGACAATGGCCAGGACTTTTTTGGTCAACGGCATAATGGTCGCTCCTGTACGCCTTCGTAACTCCCCAAGACAGTCCGGTAGGCCCGGACTCCTTCACACTAGAACAGTTATCCGTGAACGACTACCTTGGGTCTTGTGCGAATAGACATTGTGACTAAAGAGTTCCCGCCCGAGATCTACGGTGGCGCCGGAGTGCACGTAGCCGAACTGAGCAGGGTGCTTAGTAAGCACGTTGACCTGCAGGTTCGTGCTTTCGGTGCTCCCCGCGACGCCGACTACCACGGTGCCACCGTGACGTCGTACCAGGTTCCCGAGGACCTTGGCGGGGCCAACGCGGCCGTGCAGACCCTCGGCGTGGACCTGCGCATCGTGCCGGATGTGCAGGGCGCGGACCTGGTCCATTCGCACACCTGGTACGCCAACATGGCCGGCCATCTGGCCTCTCTGCTGCACGGAATTCCGCACGTTCTCAGCGCCCACAGCCTTGAGCCGCTGCGGCCCTGGAAGGCCGAGCAGCTGGGCGGCGGCTACGCGCTGTCCTCCTGGGTGGAGAAGACGGCCTATGAAGCGGCGGCGGCGATCATCGCCGTGTCCGAGGGCATGCGCCAGGACATCCTGCGCAGCTACCCCAACGTTGACCCGGAAAAGGTCCGGGTAGTCCACAACGGCATTGACGTGGAGCTTTGGCAGCGTGACGAAAACGACGACGCCGTCCGCGCCCTGGGCATCGACCCCGCCAAGCCGAGCGTCGTCTTTGTGGGAAGAAACACACGCCAGAAAGGCGTTCCCTACCTCCTGCGCTCTGCAGCGAAACTTCCGGCTGACGTCCAGCTGGTCCTGTGCCTGGGCGCGGCGGACACCCCGGAACTGGCGGCCGAAACCGCAGCGCTCATCGACGATCTGAAAAAGCAGCGCACAGGCGTGGTGCTCATTGAGCGGATGCTGCCGCGGCACGAGCTGATCCAGGTCCTCAGCCACGCCACCGCCTTCGCCTGCCCCTCCATCTACGAACCGCTGGGCATCGTCAACCTTGAAGCCATGGCCTGCGGCGCCGCAGTGGTGGCCAGTGCCACCGGCGGCATCCCCGAGGTGGTCCAGCATGGTGAAACCGGCCTGCTGGTGGATCTGGAACAGGTCACCGACGGCACCGGAACGCCCCTGGACCCGGAGAAGTTCGTTACCGAGTTCGCAGCCGCCCTCACCGAAGTGGTGTCCGATCCCGCACGTGCCCGGGCTATGGGGCAGGCAGGCCGCGAGCGCGCCGAAAAGCACTTCTCGTGGGAATCGATCACGGAAACCACCCTCGAGGTGTACCGCTCGGTGCTGCCGGCCGGAGCCTGAGCGTCCCGGCAGTAGAAACAACGACGGCGCTGCTCCCCTTGGCTGGGGGAGCGGCGCCGTCGTTGTTTGCCCGGTTGGTGTCGGCCGGGTTAGGCCTTCCGGCCCGCCGTCCTGGCGATCAGGACTTTCTCGTCCACCGGGGCCTGCCCGCTGGCCCGTTCACTGCGGAAGTGCGCACGCGCCTCGTCCTGGCGGCTCTTTTCGGCGCCTGTGGCGATGACCGCGCGGACGTGTTCCTCGCCGTACCCGAAGGCCTCCACCAGGTCCAGGGCGTGCGGGCGGATCTTCTCCAGCAACCTGTTGATGTAGCCGCCCACCGTGCGGGCCCGCTGCATGGAGAGGCGGCCGTTCATGAGGTACCAGGACAGGTTCTTCTCAATCAGGGACAGGCCGAAGAGGTCACGCAGCCAGGTGAGGACCGTCCTGGTACCCGCATCTTCCACCTCGCGGAGGGCGTCCGTGAACGCCTCCCACTGCAGCAGCTCAGCGTGCGCCTGGGCGGCGTCGATGAGTTCATTCTGGTGTCGGTTGAACAGGGCCGCGCCCTTGTCCTGCGACATGCGCTTGCTGCCCTTCAAAGCTGCACCGGCCTCAGCCACCATGGTCTGCACCCGGTCAGTGAGCAGGGCGCGCTGGCCTTCCTCGTCACGGAGGGCGATTGCGGCCTTCTGGACCGACCCCGTGTCAGCCATGAACTGGGCCACCTGGCGCAGGCCGGTGCGGTGCACGGCAGCTCCGGCGGCCTGGTTCACCACATAACGGGCCAGCACTCCGAAGTCCACGTTCCGGAACTCCTTGGCGTAGTCGGCCAGCAGGCGCTTGGCTACCAACTGGAGCAGCACCGTGTTGTCTCCCTCGAAGGTGACGTACACGTCGAGGTCGGCGCGCAACGAGGCGAACCGGTTTTCGATCAGGAAGCCGGCACCGCCGCAGGCTTCACGGCATTCCTGCAGGGTGTCCAGGGCGTGCCAGGTACTGAGGGGCTTCAGCGCTGCGGCCAGGGTTTCCAGGTCCTGGCGGTCTGCGTCAGTGTCGTGGGCGCCGGAGAAGACGTCGTCGAACTTCTGCAGCAGCTGCTCGTGCGCAAAGCTGGCCGCGTAGGTGGTGGCCAGACGGGTGAACAGGCGCCGCTGGTGCCGCTGGTAGTCGAGCAGGACTTCTTCCTCGGTGTGCGAGGACGCGTTGAACTGGCGGCGTTCGGTGGCGTACTGGATGGCGGCTTTCAGGGCCACCTTGGAGGCGGCCACGGCCGCGCCGTCCAGTGACACGCGGCCCTGGACCAGGGTGCCCAGCATCGTAAAGAAGCGCCGGCCGGGGCTGGCGATGGGCGACGTGTAGGTTCCGTCCGCGTCGACGTTGCCGTACCGGTTCAGGAGGTTTGTCCGGGGGACCCGGACGTTGTCGAAGTGCAGCCGGCCGTTGTCGATGCCGTTCAGGCCGCCCTTGACGCCGTCGTCCTCCCCGCCGATGCCGGGCAGGAACGCCTTGGTCTCCGGATCCCGGAGGTCCACGTAGAAGGCGTGGACGCCGTGGTTGACGCCGCGGGTGACCAGCTGGGCGAACACGACGGCGCCGAGGCCGTCATTGGCCGCGTTGCCGATGTAGTCCTTCCAGGCGGCGCGGAACGGGGTGTGGATGATGAACTCTTCGGTGGCAGGGTCATAGGTTGCAGTAGTGGCAATGCTGGCCACATCCGAGCCGTGGCCGGTCTCGGTCATGGCGAAGCAGCCGGGGATTTCCAGGCTCATGATTCCGGGCAGCCACTTGGTGTGGTGCTCCGCGGTCCCCAGGTGCATCACGGCGGATCCGAAGAGCCCCCACTGGACCCCTGCCTTGATCTGCAGCGACGGGTCCGCCACCACCAGTTCCTCAAAGCCGGCGATGTTGCCGCCGTGGTCGTCCGAGCCGCCCAGTTCTGACGGAAAGGCCCGGTGCACCGCCTCATTGTCCACGAGGTATTTGAGCTGGCCGAACACGCGGGCACGGTGTTCCGTGTGTGTCAGGCCTTCGATCTTGTGAAGCTCCGACCTGGCGGCCAGATCCCGTGCCTGGAGCCGTACATCGGCCCACTTGCCCAGGAGTTGCCTGCCCAGTGCCTCGACATCGACGGCGGGCGCGGGGCTTTCGTCCACGGGCTTGGCTGCAGGGGTTGCGGCGGGACGGAGCCCCTTGCGCGCGGGGCGGTCCACTACGTCAGTCATGTCACAGTCCTTCTTTGGCGGATAACTTGGTGGTCGGTGAAGCGGGAGTGAGTTCGGGGACGATGCCCACGCACAGCCACGCCGTGATCTGGCGGGCCATGGTCTCCTGGTCAGGTTTGGCAGCGGAATCCGGGGTGCTCAGCCATTGTTCGCCGGCATTCCGTACCAGGCCGATTGCCGCCTTTGGCCAATAGCCGATGACGGTTTCCCTGACGTCGCCGAGGTGTGACCGCATGGGAGTGGCGATCATGTCCGCGATGGCGTCAAAAAAGGGGCCCAGCGGTCCGCCGGGCGCCGCTGGGTGCGCGGGGCCGGCGGTATCACCTGGCGCGTAGCTGGTGACGAAGGTGTAGACGTTGGGGCTGGTATCAGCCATCTGGAGGTAGGCCGAAACCATGGCGAGCAGGCCCTCCCGTGGCGTGAGGGCACTTTGGGCGGCCTCCTGGATACGGTGTTGCATCTGGCTGAGCACCACCTCACCCACCGCCTGCTGCAGCCCTGCCTTGTCCCCGAAGTAACGGTAGAAGACGGACTTCGACGTTCCGGCTGCCGTGGCGATGTCCTCCATGGAAGCGTCGCTGCCCAGGACGTGCACCGCGCGGCGGGCCTGCTTGATAAGTTCCCTGCGCCGTTCCTCGCGGTGGCTCTGCCAGCGGGAAGAACGCCCGTCGGGGCTGGCCGGCGAGGGCACTTCGATGGTGAGGGGGGAGTGCGTGTCCTGAAGGTTCACGATACCCAGCGTATCAGGTACGCTGGGTATCGGTAACCACTTGTGACCAGAGGAGCCCTCCATGTCCACAGAAGGACAGTCCATCCCCGCAGGCGGATCGGCCATGCCTGCCGTCCCGGCAACCCGCAGGGCGGTGATCGTCGGCGGCAACAGGATCCCGTTCGCCCGGGCCGGGGGAGCCTACGCCAAATCCTCCAACCAGGACATGCTCACGGCAGCCCTCGATGGCCTGATCGCCCGCTTCGGCCTCCAGGACGAACGCATCGGCCAGGTGGCGGCGGGCGCGGTACTCAAGCACTCGCGTGACTTCAACCTCACCCGGGAAGCCGTCCTGGGATCGGCGCTTTCTGCCGAAACCCCCGTGTACGACCTCCAGCAGGCGTGCGCCACAGGCCTTGAAACCGTGGTTGGCCTCGCCAACAAGATCAAGCTGGGACAGATTGATTCCGCCATTGCCGGCGGTGTGGACTCCGCGTCCGATGCACCGGTGGTGGTCAGTGAGGGGCTCCGCGAGGTCGTCCTGGACCTTCACCGGGCCAAAACCCTTCCCCAGCGGCTCCAGATCCTCAGCCGGCTCCGGCCCAAGGACCTGGCCCCTTTGGCCCCAGGCACAGCGGAGCCGCGTACCGGCCTGTCCATGGGCGAGCACCAGGCCCTGACCACCGCGCAGTGGAAGATCTCCCGGGAAGCGCAGGACGAGCTGGCATTGAACAGCCACCACAACCTTGCTGCCGCCTACGACTCCGGGTTCTTCGACGACCTGATGACTCCCTACCGGGGACTGACGCGTGACGGGAACCTGCGGGCTGACACGTCACTGGAGAAACTCGCGTCGCTGAAGCCGGTCTTCGGCCGCAACCTTGGTGCAGACGCCACCATGACAGCGGGTAATTCCACCCCGCTGACCGACGGTGCTTCCACGGTGCTGCTGGCCTCCGACGAATGGGCTGATGCCCGCGACCTGCCCAAGCTGGCAGCCGTGGTGGACGCCGAAGCCGCGGCGGTTGATTTTGTCCACGGCAAGGACGGGCTGCTGATGGCTCCGGTGTTCGCCGTGCCCAGGCTGCTGGCCCGGCAAAACCTGACGCTGGCCGACTTCGATTACTTCGAGATCCATGAAGCCTTTGCCGCCACCGTCCTCAGTACCCTGGCAGCATGGGAGGACGCCGAGTTCGGCCGCACCCGCCTCGGCCTTGAGGGTGCGTTCGGCAGCATCGACCGTTCCCGCCTCAACGTCAACGGGTCCTCGCTCGCCGCAGGCCACCCCTTTGCCGCCACCGGCGGCCGCATCGTAGGCACCCTGGCCAAAATGCTCCATGCCAAGGCTGCTTCCACCGGGCGGCCGGCCCGGGGCCTGGTGTCCGTATGCGCCGCCGGCGGCCAGGGCGTCGTCGCGATCCTGGAATCTCTGTAGGAGGCGGCCATGGCGGACACATACTCACAACTGGTCAACAGCGGCCTTGGCCGCAACCTGGCAAACAAGCTCGGCCTTCCGCAACCGGCGGTCCTTCGCCGCTACCAGCCCGGGCAGCCACTGGTGACCGGACCCGTCGTCGTCCTCGGTGATACTCCGGGGGCGGACAAGCTCGCTGCAGAACTGCTGTCCTGGGACCTCGACGTCCGGCGGCACGCCGCCCCGGCCGAAAGGCTGGGAGCCATCATCCTGGTCCTTGATGAGCTCGGACATCCGGCAGACCTGGAAAAGCCGGTGCTGGCGGCGGCAGGGTCCCTCCGGGACCTGCGGGCCGGCGGCCGGGTCATCACCCTGTCCCGACCGGCGTCGGAAGCGTCCTCGCCCGCAGCCGCGGCAGCACGGCAGGGGGTGGACGGCTTTCTACGGTCCCTGGCCAAGGAACTGCGGGCAGGTGCAACAGGGAACGGGGTCGTCCTTTCTGACGGCACCACCGCCACCAGCCCCAGCGCCCTGGGCGCCGTGAGGTTCCTCCTCTCCGGCCGGTCAGCGTTCGTTGACGGACAGTTCCTCACGGTGTCAACGGAGGACGGCAGTCTTCCCACAGACCCGGAGCAGCCGCTGTCAGGCAAGGTGGCCGTTGTGACCGGGGCGGCCCGCGGCATCGGTGCCCAGATCGCCAGGACGCTGCACCGCGATGGTGCCACCTTGATCCTGGTCGACATTCCTGCGGCAGGCGACCAGCTGGCCACGGTAGCAAACGGGGTGCGCGGCACCGCGCTGCAGCTCGACATCACCGGCGCGGATGCGGGCCAGCGGATCATCGACCATGCCGTGCAGCGGCACGGGCGGCTGGACATCGTGGTGCATAACGCCGGCGTCACGCGGGACAAGCTCCTGGCCAACATGGACCAGGCACGGTGGAACGCGGTGATCAACATCAACATTGCCGCCCAGCTCCGTATCAATGAGGCACTGCTGGCATCCGAACACTTCCGGGTGGCACCGCGTATTGTTTCAGTGGCCTCCACCAGCGGCATCGCCGGAAACCGGGGACAAACCAATTACGCCGCGTCCAAGGCAGGAGTGATGGGAATGGTGCGTGCCACAGCACCCCTGCTCGCGTCCCACGGCGGCACCATCAATGCCGTGGCTCCCGGATTCATTGAAACCGAGATGACAGCGCGCATCCCCTTCGCCGTCCGCGAGGTGGCACGACGGCTGAACTCGCTGCAGCAGGGCGGCCTGCCGTCCGATGTCGCGGAGACCATCGCGTTCCTGGCCAGCGACGCCGCGGGCGGGATCAACGGGGAGGTGCTGCGGGTGTGCGGGCAGAACCTGGTGGGGGCATGACAGTCCAGCAACCGGTGGTCCTGGCCGAGATGCCGTCATTGTCCAAGCTCTACGTGAATGCGGCCGCGCAGGCGGCACGGCGCAGGCTCCTGGGCACGCATGACTCTTCCGTCCTCCCGGCGGAGAGCCATGAAGTCAGGGACGTCACGGTGGGGGTCGAGAACCTTACGGCCTATCAGCACCTGATCGGCGAGACGGCCAGTGACGTCCTGCCTGCAGGCTTCATCCACGCCATCGCATTCCCGTTGGCCATGAGCGTCATGAACAGGGACGACTTCCCGTTGCCCCTGCTGGGGATGATCCACCTGCGCAACAGCGTTGAGCAAAGATCACCGCTGGTGTTCACCGATGTTCTTGACATGACCGCCCGCGTGGAAAACCTCCGCGGCCACCGTGCGGGGACGCAAGTGGACGTCGTGGCGGAAGTGCGGCGTGCCGGCTCCAGCGATGTGCATTGGTGCGGGGTTTCTACTTACCTGGCCAAGGGAGTGTTCCTGCCGGGGATCGACAAGCCCACAGCCACCCCGCCCAAGGCGGATTTCACGGCACAAGACCCAACGGCCCTGTGGCACCTGGGCGTGGACACCGGCCGTGCGTACGCAGCAGTCTCGGGGGACTTCAACCCCATCCACCTGAGTGTGCTCTCGGCCAAAGCCCTGGGAATGCGGCGGTCGATAGCGCATGGCATGTACCTGGCGTCCCGGGCGCTCGCGGACGTTGGCCCCGCCCGGGGCGACTCGTTCAGGTGGGACGTGGAGTTCGAGGCCCCGGTCTTCCTGCCCTCCCGGGTCGCCCTGGAGATCGCGACGGAACAGGGCGGGTCCGGGGCATGGAAGCGCTCCAGCTTTGACGCCTGGAGTCCGCGGTCGGGGCGGCGCCATTTCAGCGGGACGGTTTCGGCCCTGTAATCACGGCCGTGGAGCCTCGGCTCCGTCTCCAGGACCCGGGCGGCCGGCCTGGTCCTGGGGACGGACCGCCCGGAGGATCCGGTGGAGGCTGAGGAGGACCGATTCCGACGCAGGGACCGTTCCCTGTTCTGCGGGCCTGCGCGCGGTGGCAGCCATACAGGCTTCCACCGCCGCCTTGGCGGCGTCATAGCGGTCCCTCCGGTCCTGGTCGTCACCATCGGTGTCCGTGGACACCAGTTGTCCGGTTGCGGTGATGGCGTCGGCCAGGGGCTCGCTGTCCTGCAACGGGATGGCATACGGCACGTCATCTTCCCAGATCACGTCGGAGAGCACATCCGTCATGTCCTGGATATGGAACGTGACACGCTCCAGGTCCTGCAGGTCGCGAAAGTCCTGGTCCATGTCACGCGGATGGAGCTTCCGGCGGGGGTTGGCCCTGCGGCTGGCATCGGCTTCCTTGACCAGGTGGCGCACTGATCTTGCGGCCTCGGCCAGTTCGTCCGACCTGCGCGACCAGTCTTCGTGCTCAGGAGGCCACTTTTCCTTCAGGGCGGCGCCCATGTCCAGCAACTGCTTGCCCAGGGCGACCCTTAGGTCGGCGAGGCTGGACGCCGCGGCGTTGAGGTGCAGGGGTGGGAAGATCAGGAAGTTCACCGCGATGCCCACCGCCACTCCGGCTGCCATCTGCACAAGGTATCCGTAGGAGAAATCTTCGGCATTACTGCCGCCGACCAGCAGAACCAGCAGGGCCGCCGTCGGAATCCAATCACTGCCTGAACCTATGCCCGGCAAGCCGCCCAGCAGGACGCCCACCCCCATGAATACGGCGACTGTCAGGGGTGAGGGCGCACCGATGCTCACCAGGACGAAGGCAAGGCCGATTCCCATCGCCAGCCCCGCCAGGGCCTGCGCTCCCTGCTTTACGGACCCGGCGACATTGTGATACATCGCCACCAGGGCGCCGAGCGGCGCGTAGTACGCGTAGTGCGAGGCGGCGCCCGGCATAAGGGGTGCGATGGCGAACGCCAGCCCTGCGGCTATGGCTGCTTTCCCTGCCAGTTGCAGCCGCTGCGCCGCGAAGGCAGCAGAAAGCCCCGCCACTGATTGTCTAAGAAGTTGGGTCCCCCGAGCCCACCGTGCATCCGGCCGTGCCTGAGTATTGCCCATCCGGACAACAGTAGGGCCGGGGATGCGTCAGGACAAACCGGCTGCTGAACGCCGGACCGCAGCGGCCAGGCGGTGGGCCCGGCCCGGAGTACGCCCCTCTTCCGCCCGCCGGGGGATGTAGCCGAAGCCCAGGCCATAGGACGGGTCGGCAAAACCAAGGGCCGCGTTGGCCCCCTCGTGGCCGAAGGCGCGATGGCTGCCAAAGTTCCGCGAGGGGTGGGGCTTCATGAAGACGACGGCGAAGGCATTGTCCAGGCCCGAGGACCGGTCCAGGCCCCACACCTGCTCCCGGGTCACGGCTGTGATGGTCCCCGCTGTGAGGAACGGCTCGCTGCCCTCGACGCCGGTGGTGGCTGCCGCATACAACCGCGCCAGCCCGTCGGCGGAGCCCACCCCGCCGGCCGCGGACATGCCGGCGGCGCGCACCGAGCGGATGTTGGGCAGCTCCATGATGGTGCTGACCGGGGCGTTGCCGTTCATGCCATCGAGGCTGAGCGGGTCGACCCACGCCTCCGCCGGGTCTGCTTCATAGAGGACATCCCGGTACCTGACGTCCTGGTCCTCCGGCAGCCCCAGGAAGAAATCCACGTCCTGCGGCTTCCGGATTCTCTGGTCATAGATATCCTGCAGGGCCTCGCCCGTGGTCCGCCGGCACAGTTCCTCCATGAGGATGCCGATGGTGAGCGCGTGGTAGCCGAACTGGCGCCCGGGCTCCCAGGAGGGAGCGGCATCCGCAAGCCGGGCGGCAGCCTTGGACGTGGTGAACTCGTCCAGGCCGAAGCCGCCCTCAACGCCCAGCAGCCCCGCCTGGTGCGACAGCGCCTCCCTGACCAGGAGCCTGTCCTTTCCGTGCGCGGCAAACTCGGGCCAGTAATGCGCCACGGTCTGGTCCAGGTCAAGGACACCGTCCTGGACCAGCAGGGCGATGACCAGCGCGGCGACCCCTTTGGAGCAGGAGTAGGCGCCGGTCAACGTATCCGGTGCCATGTCCGGGCCGCCGGTCAGGCGTACCACCGGGACGCCGTTCCGGTAGGCGGCCAACTGCGCGCTGTAGCGGGAGTCCTCCGCGAGGAAAGACTCAAACAGTGCCAGGACACCCTCGTACCCCGGCGCCACGAAACCCAGAGAAGTCTGCATGCCATCCAGTGTAGGAGGAAAGCGGTTTCTAGCCGTGTTTTGGCTCAGGCGGCTGCGCCGTGTCCCGGGGCGACTTCCTCGCCCGGCCGGACCGGCCCCGGCGGTGTGCCCTCGCCAAACGGCCGCCCGCCCAGCGACTCCCGCCCGTGCTCAGTCAACCACCCGGACAGATCCGGGCCGGCCGGGACGATGCCCGTGGGGTTGATGTCCTCATGCACGACGTAGTAATGCCGCTTGATCTGCACGAAGTCGATGGTGTCTCCGAAGCCGGGCGTCTGGAACAGGTCCCGTCCATATCCCCACAGGTTGGGCATTTCGCTCAGCTTCTGGCGGTTGCACTTGAAATGACCGTGGTACACGGGATCAAACCGTGCCAGCGTGGTGAACAGCCGCACGTCCGCTTCGGTGATGGTGTCGCCCACCAGGTACCGCTGCTGCGAGAGGCGCTCCTCAAGCCAGTCCAAAGCGGTCCACAGCCGCTGGTACGCCGAATCGTAGGCCTCCTGTGATCCGGCGAAGCCGCAGCGGTAGACGCCGTTGTTGACCTCAGTGAACACCCGCTTGTTCACTTGGTCGATTTCTTCGCGGAGATGCACGGGGTAGAGCTGCGGAGCACCCGGCCGGTGGAATTCTGTCCACTCGGTCGAGAAATCAAGGGTGATCTGGGGGAAATTGTTGGTCACCACTTCACCGCTATGTACGTCGACGATGGCGGGCACGGTGATTCCCCTCGGATACCCCGGGAAGCGCTTAAAGTAGGCCTCCTGCAGGCGCTCTATGCCCAGGACCGGGTCCACTCCGCCCGGATCCAGGTCGAAGGTCCAGGAACGCGCGTCGTGGGTGGGGCCGGGCTGGCCCAGCGAAATGGCTTCTTCGAGCCCCAGCAGCCTGCGGACAATGACCGTCCGGTTCGCCCACGGGCAGGCCCTGGCGGCAATCAGGCGGTAGCGCCCCGCTTCCACCGGCCACCCCGGCTCGCCGTTGCTGCCGGGCGAAGCATCCCTGGTGATGCGGTCCTCTATGTAGTTGGTGTCCCGGGTGAATTCGGCTCCGCCTGTCACATAGGCTCCGCGGGTGCTGTGCCCCTTGGTGTGGTCGGTCGCTGCGGTGGTGCTTTCCGTTTCCTGGCTCATGCCACAAGCCTATGCGCCACCCCTGCGCCCTAGGCGCCTTACAGCAGGATTATCGAGATGGGCTGCCAGGCCACCACCCATGCGCCGGCCACCACGAGCGTAAACAGGGCAATCCAGATTCCGGACGGAACAGACGTGGCACGGTACAGGAGATACGCGTCGGAACTGCTGAGACGGTCCCGACGGCGGAGGTGCACGTGGGTGAGTTTGAGCAGGTCCCGCACTGCGGCGACGAGCAGCGCAAGGCCGAAAATGACGGCCACATGCCCCACGGCGGAAGGCGGCGCAAGGAAGGTGAGCGCGCCTGCACCGCCGATGGCAGCGCCGGTAATCACGAACCCGGCAAGGTTGCGGAGGAACAGGAGCGAAACGGCCAGCACCAGCGCACTGACGGCCATGGCTGCGGGTCCCCATCCGTTCAGCCCGCACCACACAAAGGCGGCGCCCGCCAGGGCAGGCACGGGGTACCCCCAGAAGCAGGACCAGGCGGCGGCCAGCCTGCTTCTGCTGTAGGTGGTGGTGGTTCCGGAGTGGTCAAGCCGGAGGCGGATGCCGGACAGCCGCTGCCCGGAGGTCAGGGCAGCGAAAGCATGGCCGAGCTCGTGGGTCGCCGTGGCCAGGAGGCCGAAGTAGCGCCAACTGCGCCGGGGGATGGACAGCACGACGGCGGCCGCCACCGACAGCAGCATTTCCGCCCATGTGACGGTGGGAACGTTCGCCTGGGTAAATGCCGCGGCGAACGTCTCCCATAAGCTGGCGGGGCTGGCCACCGTTGCCTCCTTGCTGCCGGGTGGGCATGGTAGGTACCGACGTCGTCTGTACTGTCCCCAACGCTACCCAGCTGAGCTGGGTGAAGGCTTAAAAGGCCACGGGGACCGGCGGCCGGTTTAGCGCTTAAAGCCGAAAGGCACGCCTGATGCGGCGTGCCTTTCGGGCGGGACCGGCCGAACCTGCCCCTCGGAAAGCTTCTTGACTAGCCTTCGCACTCGGTGCAGTAGCTGTGGCCGTCTTTTTGCCGGGCAATCTGGGACCGGTGGCGGACCAGGAAGCAGGAATAGCAGGTGAATTCATCCTCAGCCTGGGGGATGACCTGGACTACGAGCTCCTCAGCGACGAATTCGCCACCAGGGACCCCGGCGCCGTCCAGCCCGTCAGCCTCGTCCAACTCCTGCACAACACTGCGGGCGTCGGGAGCATTTGCTGACTGGAGCTGCTCGAGTGAGTTGTCCTGCGATTCCTTGACGTCGGAACGCAGTTCATCGTAATCGGTTGCCACTTTGGGTGCTTCTCTTTTCTTTGATTGGCTGTCGGGTATGAAACGTACAGCATCAAGCCGGTATTCCCCAACAGGGAGCGTAGATCCACTGCCGATTGGGTAAAGGATCAAAGGAGCGGCCGCGGGTTTTAAAACCGCTGTGCGGCTGCATGGGCAGTGGAGGGACAGCCGGGGCTGTTCCCTCCCGGTGACGGAAGGGGCAGTTTGTGGAGCAACTCACTGCAGAGTTTGGCGGTGCCGAACAAATCGGGGTGGGCGTCGGTCCCGTGCTGGAAAAGTTTGATGATGTGTCCAGGATCGTTGTCCTGCGCGGAGGCGGCCTGGGGGACCTGATCTTCGCGATTCCGGCAATGGCTGCGTTGAAGGCGGCCTATCCTGCATCGAGGATCACCTTGTTGGGCACGCCGATTCACAAGGCTCTGCTCGGAGCGGTGGAAAGCCCGGTGGATGAGGTAGTTGTCCTGCCGTTCGCGGAAGGCGTACGGCCCGGGGAGGAAAATGCCGGCGAACTGGACCGCTTCTTTGCTGACATGCGCGGGCGCCACTTTGATGTGGCCGTCCAGCTCCACGGCGGCGGACGATACTCGAACCCCTTCCTGCTGAGGCTGGGGGCGCGCCACACGGTAGGGACCCGGACGGCCGACGCCGCAAGCCTTGAGCGCACCGTCCCTTACCTCTACTACCAGCACGAACCCCTCAGGGCTTTGGAGGTGGCCGGCTTCGCGGGCGCCTTCCCCGTGGACCTGGAGGCGCGGCTTGCACCCTCCCCGCTGGCCGCAACCTCCCAAGCCGGCAGCGGCGACCGCGCCCAGCCGCTCGTAGTGATCCACCCCGGCGCCACCGACCCCCGCCGTCGTTGGCCCGCAGCCAAATTCGCGGAACTTGCTGCTGCCTGCGCGGCTGATGGTTCGCGGGTGGTCATCGTCGGCGATTCCAGTGAACAGGAGCTGGCAGCGGAGATTGCCTCCCGGGCGGCCTCCTCAGCAGTTCATTCCGCGGCAGGCGAACTGGAGATGGCAGGCCTGGTGGCGCTGCTGGCGGAAGCCGACGTTGTGGTGGCAAATGACAGCGGACCAAGGCACCTGGCGCAGGCCCTTGGTGTGCCGACTGTCGGCATCTTCTGGGCAGGCAACGTGATTAATGCCGGGGCGCTGGGGCGGAGCCTTCACCGCGTCCACGCCTCATGGGTCACGGCCTGCGCCACATGCGGCATCGACGTCACCCAGGTTGGCTGGACAGCACCGCGCTGCGTCCACGACGACTCAGTGGTGGCCGGTATAGGTGTCACGGAAGTCTACGAGGACGTCCGCAGCCTCACTGCCACGACGTTCCCGAAGCAGAACGCATGAGCGGCCCGGTTATGGCGGAGGAGGCAGGTACTCCGATACCCGCAGACGGCAAACCCGAGCTTTTGGTCCTGCGCGCCTTGAAGCTGGGCGACCTGCTGGTGGCCGTACCGGCGTTGAAAGGCATCCAACGCGCGTTTCCCGGGCACCGGCTGCGCTACGCCGCGCAGGGGTGGTTGTCAGAGGCCCTGGGACTGGTGGGTGGCTACGAGCTGCTGCCCACGCACGGTCTTGACGAGCCGCTGGCGATGGATCCGGGCGTGGTGGACGTGGCCATCAATCTGCACGGCAGCGGCCCGGAGAGCCAAGGGAGGATCGAGGCGCTTAAGGCCCGCCAGACCCTGGGCCATCGAAGCGCTTACCGGGACGGGCCGCCGTGGCGGCCGGAACTGCACGAGCGCGAGCGCTGGGTCCGGCTCCTCGAATGGCATGGAGTAGAAGCCGATCCGCTGGATGTGCAGTTGAACACACCGCACGTCCCCAGTCCCGTCCCCGGTGCAACAGTCCTGCATGTGGGAGCCGCCTACGGCAGCAGGCTGTGGCCGGCGGAGCGGTTTGCCGCGGTGGCGACTGCACTGACGGAAGCCGGACACCAGGTGGTCTTCACCGGAGGCCCTTCCGAGAGGGACCGCGCGGAGGAAGTGTGCCGCCTTGCAGGACTGCCCGGCACTGCCGTACTGGCCGGGGTATTGGGCCTGGCGGAGTTCGCTGCCACGATCGCCGCCGCCCGCCTGGTGGTCTCGGCCGACACCGGGGCTGCGCACCTGGCATCTGCTTACGGCACCCCATCCGTGGTGCTCTTTGGTCCGGCCCCACCCGAGATCTGGGGTCCACCGCCGGGACCCCATGTTGTCCTGACCCGGGCCGAACTGCGGCGTGGGGACACCTTCGCGGCCCAGCCGGACCCTGCCCTGCTCGCTGTCCAGGTCTCCGATGTTATAGCTGCTGTCAAAGGACTGGGCTTGTTCTGAACCCTGTGGGTTTACGCGTCGATGCTGTGGGTCTGCAGGGGTTGGAACCTGCGCCGCGGGCCTAAAATTGAGTGCATGAGCACTGAGCTGGAGATCGCCTTGGTGTTGGGGACGGCGTTCCTATGGGTCACCGTGACGCTGACCATCCTGTCCGCCATCGACCGGCCGGAAAGGAAGGCGCGGCGGCAGGAGCGGCGCGACATCCGGACGGAGAAGCGGCGGATTGAGTACCGTCCGGTGGCGGCAGGGACGCACGCCCAGGGACGGAACCGGCCCCCGCGGTCCCGGAGGCTCCACCCGCACTGACGACGGCGGGACTATCGCGGGTGCGTCGGTGTGGAGCATCTGCCCAAACCTCCGTGCGCAGCCGGCCGCCCGACGTCGTACGCTGCTGGTGGGCGCGCGCTCCACGTCCCGGCCCCCGTTAGTCAAGTCTTGACGGGGTTGGCCGGATCCCTGACACTTCCCCAATGGGAGTGAGCGAAGAGTTGCGGGCGCTGGGCGATGTGGTGGACAGGCTCGCGGCGAAGTTTCCCGCCCTGTCCAGGGAGCACATTGAGGACGTGGTGCAGCAGGAACACAGCCTCCTGGACACGGGCAGGGTCAGGGCGTTCATACCGGTCCTGGTTGAGCACGCAGCCAGGGACCGCCTGTCCCGGTAATTCGCGGTAAGGCCTCAGGTGGCCGGCGCGACGTCGATAAGCACCTTTCCAATGGTCTCCTGTTCCACCGCATCGTGGGCTGCAGGAGTCTGCTCCAGCGGGAAGCGCGTCAGTGGCAGCCCGTGTTCTTCACCCACCCGGAGCGCGCCGGCGGCGAGCGCTTCGGCCACGGCGGCCACGGCGCGCTGCTTCTGTTCGTCGGTGACTGTGTAGGTGAGGATGAACTGGTACCGGACGTTCTTGGTCATGCTTTCGCGGATGGGGAGCGTGAGTGATTCTCCGGGGTTCGCCGCGTAGATGGAGATGGTTCCGCCCGGTTTGAGGATCTCCAGGTCCGTTTCGATGTTGGCGGGCGCGTTGACGTCCACAATGATGTCGACGCCGTCCGTGGCCACTTGGTGGACGGCGTCGACAACGTCGTCCGTCCGGTAGTTGATAACCGTTCCGGCGCCGGCACGGCGGGCAAGCTCAGCTTTGCGGTCCCCGCTGACGGTCGTTATGACGGCGGCACCGGCCCACCGTGCGAGCTGGATGGCCGCATGGCCTACGGCTCCGGCGCCTCCCGTGACCAGGACGGTTCGCCCCGCCAGGGCACCGGGGGAGAGCCGGGCCGGCCCGTCCTCGTTCGAGGTCAGGGCCCGGTGCGCCGTCAGGGCCGGGATCCCCAACGAGGCGCCGGTGTCGAAGGACTCGGCGTAGGGAAGGGCCACTGCTTTGTGGCTCGGCACCACCACGTATTCCTGGGCGGTACCTTCGTTGCCGCCCCAGGCGACGTCCCACAGCCAGACGCGATCGCCCACGGTGAAGCCGGCCACTCCGGCGCCCAGCTGGTCGATGACTCCGGCTCCGTCCTGGTTTGGAACCTTCGGGGCGTCCAGCTTCCTGCTTCCGCTTCCGGACCGCGACTTCCAGTCGGTGGGATTCACTCCGGACACCACCACCCGGACGCGGACCTCTCCCGCTCCTGGCTCCGCCAATGGCTTGTCCTGGAGCTTCAGCACGGATGCGGGCCCAGTTTCCTCGTACACGATTGCTTTCACGTTGTCTCCCATGTCCGGTTGCGGATGCCCTTACCGCTCCAACCTACCGAAAGCGCCGCTTGCGGGCAGCGCCCGGTCCACCGGCGTTCAGTCTTCCTGCAGGTTGGCGGTGCCCAAGGCGGTCTTCCCGGCGTAGTCATAGATCACCACGCTGCGGATAGGTTCCCGCAGGGCGGCCCATCTGGCGGCGTCCATTTCCACCCGCTGGCTGGCCCCCGTGAGCGGCCCCAGTTCGATCAGCCTGGTCGATGACAGTCCGGCGCCGCCGCCCGTCCCTGGGACCAGCGTGCCCGGGCTCAGCATCAGGCGGAGATCGTCGCCGGCGCCGGTTGCAAGGTTCTCCAGCTGCAGGACAGCGCCGGCTTGGGTGATGTGGATCGCCACCGTTCCCGTCGTGACTGCTCCCTGGGACTGGAACTGCCCCCTCAACGTCACAGGCCCCGCAGAGGGGGTAACACCGGGAGGAGTTTCCGCCGTGGGGCTTCCCTGCTCCGGTCCACGCATGGGGCTGGAATCAGTGCAGCCGGTCAGGCCGGCCGCCAGCACTACCGAGAGCACCGCGTACTGTATCAACTTCATTTTTCCCCCAATGTATTGTTTCTGCCTTCCTAGAACCGGGACGTGCCACGCAGCGGGCGCGGCCGGCCATCCGGGTCCACAATGAACCGGTAAACGGGATCGGCCCACAGGCGGTGGAACGGCGGTACGGGCTGGGGTGTGTGGTGACGCACCTGCCCGGCCGGGCGGGGTTCGGAACGGCCGGTGCGGTGCCACTGGTCCAGGCCATCGGCTGCGCTGTTCCACAGCTCCAGTTCGCCCCCGTCCGCAAGGAGCCGCGGGTCGTCCTGGTCAAGGCCCAGATGCTCGGCCCAGAGCTGGAGCCGCACCATCCTCGCGAGCGGGTGGGTCCCTGGTGCGCCCTTGTTATCGCCGGGCGTCCCACCAGCCGATGTGTCGATTACTGCACAGGTGAGCTCGCTGTCGGTTGTCCAGGACCGGCGGTTGAAGTTGTCCGACCCGCAGGTGAACCAGGTGTCGTCGATGATGCAGATCTTGGCGTGGACATAAATCGGCGTCCCCTCACTGTTCTCCAGGTCGAACACCCCCACCCGGTCCGGTGCGGCCCGGCGAAGCATTCCGATGGCACGCAGTTGCCCCAGGCGCCTGGGCGGTCCGCCAAGGAAGCCGTCAGAGTCCGGGTACCGGGGCACCACGATGATGACGTTGAGCCTGCGGTTGCGTTTTAGGGCCTCTGCAATGCCGGCGGCGACCTCTGTTGACCACAGGTACTGGTCCTCGATGTAGATGAGCGAGCGGGCCTGGGCGAAGGCCTTTGCGTACGCCCTGGCTATGCTTCGTTCTCCATTGGGGGCGAACGGGAATGGCGGGTGCTTCACACCGTAGGTGCGCAGCAGTTGAACGGCGTGTGGGCCGGCCGGTGGAGGGGGCGGAGCGGCCTCCGGCAACGGTTTAGGGTGCCTCGGCATGCGGGCCAGGCGCTGCAACAGCATTCGGTATGGGGTTCTGCGGTCCAGCGGGTGGGGGTCGTTCCATCGTTCTGCGAACACGGCAAGCACATCGGCAACTATGGGACCGCGCAGTTCAAGGGCGGCATCGTGCCAGGGAGGCCGCTGCCCGTAGCGGGAATCCATCTTCACTGCCTGCGGGTCTCCCGCATGGCCGGCATCATCGCGGCGGCTGTGTGAAAGGTCGATTCCCCCTACGAAGGCTACGTCGCGGGAGGGGTCGTCACGGCGGCGGATGACCACCAGTTTCTGATGGTGGGAACCGAAGAGACGGACGCGCTGATCCAACAGCGCCTCCCCGCCGGAGTCGTTGATCTGGCGGCTGAGGAGCTCGTTTGAGCGTCCACTGATGGGGGCTGACACCCGCTCGCCGTGTGACCTCCAGACAAGGCCGCGTACTTCGACGCCGGACCGGGCCAGTTCCCCGAGCAACCCGCCAATCGTCGTACCACCGGGTTCCAACTGCTCATCACCGTCGCCGCGCCAGTCGGTGAACCATACCCGGTCTCCAGCCTTCAGGGCGGACAACTCCGCGTGCAGCCTGGAGAAGTAGGCAGCCCCATGCACCAGGGGCCTGACCAGGTTGCCTTCCGACCAGGGTGGTGATTCTGCACCGCCGGCGTGGATCAAGGAAGCCGGGTTTCCGCGCTCGGCCCGATTCAGGAACCACTTGCCAACCGTGCTGTCCACTCGGTGCTCCTTTCGGGGCCCGGGGGACCAGGCCGCTGCGGATTCCAAACTAGCCTATGGCCGCGCGCAAACTGTCTGTCCTCCCGGGGCGGGGAAACAAGCCGCGATGCGGCAGCGGTCCGGCCAGGTGGGAATAGGCTTGTCCCAGGCCGCTTCCAAACCCGTAAGAATGAGGCAAAACATGTCATTGAAGGAAAAGCTGAAGGGCGACGTGGTCGCCCACATGAAAGCCGGCAACAAGGTCGCCCTCACCACGGTGCGCAACGTCCTTGGTGAGATCGAAACCCGGGAGAAATCAGGAAAGACCCCGGTTGAGCTTGATGACCTTCAGGTCACGGCGTTGCTGCAGAAAGAGGCCGCCAAGCGCCGTGACACCGCCGCCACCTATTCCGCCGCCGGGCACGACGACCGGGCACAGGCCGAAATCGCCGAGGCTGAGGTCATCGAGGCCTACCTGCCCAAGGCCCTGACCCGCGAGGAAGCCGAAGCGATCATCGACGGGGTCATCGCGGACATGGGAGCGGGGGGAACCGCGCTGACAATGCGTTCCATGGGTGCGGTCATGAAATCCCTAACCCCCAAAATCGGCGGACGCTTCGACGGCAAAGCCGTCAGCGAGATCGTGAAGGCACGCCTGGCTTGATGGCAGGCTTCCGATGCAGTCCGGAAACGACGTATTTCCCGCGCCCCTGCGCATAATTAGGCCATGGGGTTCCGGGCTCACCGAGCCGATACGTCGCGGAAAGGCGTGGCAGTGATGGCCACGGCCGGGGTGCTTGTGTCGTGTCTTTCATCCGCCTGCGGCGGGTCCTGGCAAGGAGAGCCGCCCTGTTTGCCTCCAAGCTATGCCGTGAACCCGGCCGTCGCGAAACCGGGTGACGCCGTCTCAGTGCACGCGGCCGACGCTGACTGCAATCCCCGGTACGGACAGAACGCCCGGATTTACGTCTCGGTCACCGATGCCGCCGGCCACGCCTTCATCAGCACGACTGCCGCGATGAACGACGCCGGCGGGTTTTCTTACCAGTTTGAGGTGCCGCTGACGGCAGCGCCGGGGGAGGCCAGCGTTGAGGCCTACCCTTCCGGCATGGATTGGTGTGACGATACCGGGACGAATAACCGTGTTCGCCATGCGGAAGGTTTCAGCCGGGTGTCGTGCGCTGCAAGGACAAGGCCGCTGACAATTACCCCCTAGGCGCACAGGGATCGCATCCCCGTGACGGGGTTCAGGAGGGGCCGTAGTCGATCCTGGCCGCGCCGTCCTTGGGAACGGTGATCCGTCCGCCCTGGAAATCCTGGACGGTGCTGCCGTCTGCCGTCACGTAGTTGTCCGTGGTCGGGTAACCAAGCCTGCCCCACTCGAAACCGGTCCCTGCCCAGGCGTCGCGGGTCTTGCCGACGGAGAGGCGAACTCCGGTGGCCGGGCTGGAGATCAGGGCGCCCTTCTGGAAGTTGATGAAGGAGCCACCGTCCTTCAGCCCGGTCACCCGGTTGGTTCCGGGAAACCCCAAGGTGGTTAAACCGTTCACAGCATCGAATTTGGTGCTGAACTCTGACGGCATGGAGAAGGCCCCGAGGGCTGCGGTCCAGTAGATGGATCCACCCTGGTAGGTCTGTTTGACACCACCGCTGACCGGGATTTCATCACTCGTTGGGTAGCCGAGGAACCCGTTCTCGTATCCGGCCTGGGCCCAGGCTCCACGGGTTGCACCAATGGACACGTGCGCGCCGGTCGCAGGGGACCAGAGGATGGAGCCGTTCTGGAAGTTCTGGTAAAGGCCACCGTTCTTGATGGCCACCTGGGGGCTGACGGCAGCGCCGAGTGAGCGGCCCATTGCCTCATGCTTTGTGAAGATGGCACCGGATACCGCGTAGGTTCCGACGTTGGGCACGAAGTAGATGACCCCGCCCTGGTAGTTCTGGGCAACACCGCCTCCTGACGTGCCGTACTCATCCGTGATGGGGTAGCCGAGGACACCGTGCTCGAAGTTCTGTCCGGCCCAGACGTTGCGGATGGCTCCCACGGAGATGATGCCGCCGTTTGCCGGGGTCCACAGGATGGAGCCTCCCTGGTAGTTCTGGAAGGCACCTCCTTCCTTTAGCCCGGTGATCACATCGGTGACCGGGTAGCCCAGGCTGCCCCACTCGAAACCGGTGGAGGCCCATTTGTCACGGATCGGGCCGGCGCTGACTGCAGCTCCGGACGCTGGGGAAAACATGATTGCCCCGCCCTGGAAGCCCTGCCAGGAGCCGCCATTGCGGAGCCCGCGGAACTCATCGGTTGTTGGGTATCCCAATGGGCCACCATCAGCTCCCTGGGAGCGCCACTTGCCGTAGATGCCAGCTGTGACGGCGTGCGTTCCCGCAGCGGGTGAGGAGAAGATCGCTCCATACTGGTACGCCTGGTAGGAGCCGCCGTCCTTGAGGCCGGTGATGACGTCACTGACGGGGTATCCCAAAGCACCGTTTTCAAAGCCGGTTTCTGCCCACTTGTCCCGGATTGGCCCGAAAGACGAAAGGTACGCGCCGCTGGCGGGGGAAAACATGATGACGCCGCCCTGGTACACCTGGTAGACACCCCCACCACGCAGCCCTCCAACTTCGTCAGTGACCGGGTAGCCGAGGGGGCCGTTTTCATAACCGAGGGAGGCCCACTTGCCGCGGGTGGCTCCCCACGAGAAATGGGCTCCGGAGAGGGGAGACCAAATGATGGCTCCTCCCTGGTAGTTCTGGAAGGCGCCACCGTCCCTCAGTCCGCCCACCTCGTTGGAGACCGGGCTGCCAAGCTGGCCGGCCGGCCCTCCGCCCTGGCTGTATTTCTGCGTGATGGCGCCAAAGGGATCCGCTGAATACGGGGTGAAGATGTCATCGACTGCACCCATGATGATTCGATCGCCGGGGCGGCTGCTGCGCAGGAACCTGTTGACCGTCTCAAGGCTGGTGGACAGGCAGCCGGCGGAAGTAGTGCGACCGGCGTGCAGGAAGATTGCGTAGGAGGCCCCCTGCACGGTATTCATGTCCGGCCGGCGGTTGTAGTTGATGACCGCCGCCTGCTCGTAATACCCCTGATTCATGTAAATGTAGAGGTTCTCGTCAGAGGGACCGCCGCTGCCTTCGAAGTACTGGTTGTAGGTAGGCCCGTACTCACCGCCCCAGCGGGAGTTTGCGTTGACCGTGTGGTAGGCAAGGGCTGTGCCCGGGTTGGAGCGGCCCAATGCCTCGGTGACGCTGTACGAGCCGGTCGGTGACTTGAATGTGTCCTCCCAGGTCAGTCCTGGCGGAGCGAAGCCTTTTAGCCCTGCGTAGCCCCAGTCCTGCCATTCCTGGACGTAGCCATTGCCGGAACGAACGCACCCGGTGATGGTGACGACGTTGGATTCACGGCCCGTGGCGGTAGCGAACGTCACCCGGTTTGCACCGAAGCTGTTGTACTTCACCTGTCCCGCAGACAGCCGCTGGCAAGGGTTGTTCTCCTGGGATCCAGCCTGGGCACTGCCGGTGCCAAGGAAGGCACTGCCCGCGACTGCGCTCACCGCCAAGGCGAGTGATAGTGGCCTGGTCCTCTTCACGGGTCCTTCTTCCTGGAAGGCGCAGCATGGCGCCTTGGTGACAAATAGTCCATGCCAGGACATAAAACCCGCATTGACGTGGGACGATGCCGGATCTGGCGCGGCTGCCCCTAGGCTACCGGGCTGATTGCGCATCCCACGGCACCAGGTGTGGATACGCGAATGAGCGAGTCGGCCCGCGCTGTCCACCGTTGTGCTGATGAGGCAGGAAATCAGGCTCGCTTTAGGCCATCTGCCTGGCGCTTGCGGCGCTCGCCGAATTGGCCCCGGGTGTGGACTACGGATGGCGATACGTGCCTGTCGCTACTGGCGCCTAGGGCCAACCGCTGTACGGGTCGGCGTTGTGGTTCGTGGGCGGCGGGTTCTTGTAGACCCGGCCTCGTTGTGATTGCGCCTTGCCCCGGTGCCTGGGCGGCCGGGTACGCCAATGCTTGCGCTGCCAGTGGGCGTTCAGCAGCCGCAGCACCACCATGGCAAGAATGACGGCAAGGAAGCCGTAGAGGTACTCCATCAGTTCCCCTGTCCGTTCGTCTTTTCCCGTTCGCGAAGCCAGCGGCTGCGCTTCACGGCGGTTCTGAACGCGAAGGCGGACATCACTGCCATCGACCATACCTCCGGTACACCGCCCGGACCGTAATGCTCCTCGAACTGGCGGATGTTGAAGCTGCTGGGGTCATAGGGCGTTCCGTCGGGCCTGCGGAACTGCTTGTCCTGGTTGAACACGGGTCGAATCCTACCGGGACGCGCCGGGCTGGTCGCCGCGGTTCTGGCCCAGCTCAAGGAGGTTGATGTCGACGCTGCCGCTCGAGCTTGGCTTCGGGGAACCTCGGAGCTTGCGCAACTGGGTGGCCTTGTACTCGTCACGGGCGAGGTTGAACGTGTAGAGCGTTAGGAGCCCTCCGAAGCCGATCAGCCACAGCGCACCCCACTCCGGAGTCCCACCCTCCCAGAGAGGGCGCTGGAAGAGCCACACGCCGGTGGCCAGGATGAGAACCATGACGACCATCAGGATTCCCATGCCCCACCAGGTGCTGACCTGGGCCTGTCCGCCACCGGGCGTGAACCCGATCTCATCGGCCGGGTAGCTGTGCAGCTCGCCCGTGCTGGTCTTGCGGAGCACGCGCTTCCCACCGGCGGCGACCGCCCTCTTGTGTTCGGCGTAGACGGCGTCCTCGCGCGCAAATCGTTCCCGGTCGTAAACCATTGTCAGGCTCGTTTCTCGTGGCTGGGCAGGTAGTCGGGTTCGCCCGGGAACGGGCGGGTGCTGAACGGGAAGTTCTCCCGGGTGATCTCCAGAGTTCCCGGGTGGTCCTCAAACCAGCGGCGGGCCTGGTCGTCGGTGACACCGTACCTTGGCTTGGGCAGGCCCCTGTCCTTGCGGCGCTTTCGGGCCTTGAGCTCACCCCGGAGGGTGTGGAGACTCAGCAGCCAGCCACCTGTGAACAGGGCCGTGCAGACGATGGACATGAGGAACCAGATCAGACCCATGCCCATGTGGCCCAGGTCAGGGAAGGAGGCGATGATTGCGTAGATGCTGACCAGAATGAAGAGCGGGGCGAGGAACGCTGGGATGGTCGCGATCAGGACGACGATGGCCAGGCCGGTGAATGTCCTTGCCTGGTAGTTGCCCCCGCTGGGAAGAGACCCGCCAAGTCCCCACTCCTCATGCGTGTAGGCGTAGATGACCGTTTCCCTGCCCCACCCACCTGTGGCGTAGAAGTACTTGGGGACCTGACCATCCCTGGTGTTCCCGGTGCCGGCCATCATTCCCCCTGCTTCCGTCCCGAGGGCCCGCGTTAGGTGCGGGCTGCGAACTCTGATGCGTGCGGCCCATAGGACCCGTTCCCCCTGGCTTCCGGTGAGAAAGCATTCTGCTGCCGCCCGCGTAGCTCCCACCCTAACGAAAACCAAGGCGAAACCATGGTGCTGGAGCCGTCCGGGTCGATGCTCCGCTCGTGTAGAGGATCAGGAACGGGACCACGGCTGGATTCCGGTTACGACGTGGTTGAAGACACGAAAAAGCCCCGGAACATCACTGATGTTCCGGGGCTTCCCATTGTGCGCGGAGGGGGACTTGAACCCCCACCCCCTTTCGAGGACTAGCACCTCAAGCTAGCGCGTCTGCCATTCCGCCACCCGCGCAGGTGGTAATTCGGGAAGCGTCTCCGCCTTTCAGCGTTTCGCGCCTCTCCGAAGCAGCGAGAAAAACTCTAACACGAACTTTCCGGGAACAACGAATCGGGCCAAGTAGGTAGGCTGAGGGCAGCGATTCAGCTCGTGCCACCCAGTCATTCCCTACCAAGGAGCCACCAATGCCTGACGTCCTGCCCGAGGATGAAGTTGTCCGGATCTGCCAGGAACTCATCCGGATCGACACTTCCAACTACGGCGACGGATCGGGGCCGGGGGAGCGGGCGGCGGCAGAATATGCCGCGGGGCTCATCGAGGAAGTGGGGCTGGACGCCGAAATCTTCGAGTCAGCGCCCGGCCGCGCGAACGTAGTCACCAGGATGGCAGGGGAGGACCCCTCGGCCAGTGCGCTGGTGGTCCATGGCCACCTGGACGTCGTTCCAGCGCTCCGGGACCAGTGGTCCGTGGACCCGTTCGGCGCAGAACTGAAAGATGGCCTCATATGGGGACGCGGCGCCGTCGACATGAAGGACATGGACGCCATGATCCTTTCGGTGCTGAGGAGTTTTGCCAGGGAGGGCAGGAAGCCCAAGCGGGACATCATCTTCGCTTTCTTCGCGGATGAGGAGGCCGGCGGCGTCTATGGCGCCCGCTACGCCGTTGACAACCGGCCCGAACTTTTCGAGGGCGCCACCGAAGCCATCTCCGAGGTGGGCGGCTTCTCGGCCACTATCGGCGGCCAGCGGACCTACCTGCTGCAGACGGCGGAAAAGGGCATCTCCTGGCTCCGGCTCGTAGCGCACGGACGGGCCGGCCACGGTTCGCAGATCAACACCGACAATGCCGTGACCCGGCTGGCGGCTGCCGTGACCCGGATTGGCGAATACAAGTGGCCCATCGAGCTCACTCCCACCACCCGGCAGTTCCTTGACGGGGTGACGGAACTCACTGGAGTGGAGTTCGACGCCGACAACCCCGACCTGCTGCTCAACCAGTTGGGTACGGTGGCCCGGTTTGTCGGCGCGACCCTGCAGAACACCACGAATCCCACGCTCCTCAAGGGCGGCTACAAGCACAACGTCATTCCCGAGTCCGCCGAAGCCCTGGTTGACTGCCGGACCCTCCCGGGCCAGGAGCAGCAGGTCCTCGAAATCGTGCGCGAACTCGCAGGCAACGGCGTGGACGTCAGCTACGTCCACAACGACGTCTCGCTTGAAGTCCCGTTCGCCGGCAACCTTGTGGACTCGATGATCGATGCCCTGCACAAAGAGGACCCCGGCGCGAAAGTGTTGCCCTACACGCTCTCCGGCGGTACAGACAACAAGTCGCTCAGCCGGCTGGGCATCACCGGCTACGGCTTCGCGCCCCTGATGCTCCCGGACGAGCTGGACTTCACGGGCATGTTCCACGGCGTGGACGAGCGCGTCCCGGCGGACTCCCTGAAGTTCGGCGCCCGGGTGCTGAACACCCTGCTCACCAACTACTGAGAGGAGCCGGCCGTGAGCCCCGAGGAACTCCTGCCTGATGAGCTCCTGCAGCGCATCCGCAGCCGCGCCGCCGGATATGACCGTGATAACGCCTTCTTCCATGAAGACCTGGAGGAGTTGGCAGCGGCAGGCTACTTGAAGCTTTTCGTACCAGCGTCCGACGGCGGTGCCGGGCTTGGGCTTGAAGCGGCGGCGCAGTGCCAGCGCAGGCTGGCAACGGCTGCCCCGGCCACCGCTTTGGCCGTCAACATGCACCTCGTTTGGACCGGCGTCGCGCACGTACTGGCGGCGCGGGGCGACAACTCGCTCGATTTTGTCCTCAAGGAAGCTGCCCGGGGCGAGGTCTTCGCCTTCGGCAACTCGGAAGCCGGGAACGACTCGGTCCTCTTCGACTCACGGACCACTGCCACACCGGAACAGGATGGCGGCTACTCCTACACCGGTACCAAGATTTTCACCAGCCTCTCGCCGGCCTGGACCCGGCTGGGCATCTTCGGGAAAGACGCTGCAGCCCGGGACGGTGCCGGGGAACTGGTCCACGGATTCATCACCAGGGAAACTCCCGGCTACCGGATCCTGGATAACTGGGACACCCTGGGCATGCGGGCCAGCCAGTCCGCCACCACGGTCCTGGAAGCCGTGAAAGCCCCAGCCGACCGCATCTTCCGCAAGCTGCCGGTCGGCCCCAACGCCGACCCCCTGATCTTCGCGATCTTCGCCTGCTTCGAGAGCCTCCTGGCCGCCGTCTACACGGGCCTCGGAGAACGCGCCCTGGCCGTGGGAGTGGAGAACGTGAAGCGGCGTACCTCCTTCAAAAACGGCGGGCGAAGCTACGCGCAGGACCCCGACATCCGCTGGAAGGTGGCAGAGGCCGCCATGGCCATGGACGTCCTGTACCCGCAGCTCAGGACCGTCACTGCCGACGTCGACGCCCTGGTTGATCACGGAAGCCAGTGGTTTCCCAAACTGGTGGGATTGAAGGTGAACGCCACCGAAACCGCGAGGCGCGTGGTGGACCTGGCCATCC
Source organism: Pseudarthrobacter sp. rb (assembly GCF_056389225.1). Taxonomy (NCBI): domain Bacteria; kingdom Bacillati; phylum Actinomycetota; class Actinomycetes; order Micrococcales; family Micrococcaceae; genus Pseudarthrobacter; species Pseudarthrobacter sp. rb. Next base: position 217,005 of record NZ_JBWJAR010000002.1, read on the forward strand.
GGGTCAGCGGGGGATCAAGCTATTTCAGGGGCTCGGAACTGGAACGGCTCTACCGGGACGTGCTGGCCGGGATGTTCCACCCCTCCGACGACGAATCTGCCCACAACACCGTAGCCAACGCGTGGCTGGGGCCGTTGGAAGACTAAACGGTCCACTGGACCGCACATTCCTAGACGGTCCGCTGGACCGCACATTCCTAAACGGTCCGCTGGACCTGCATCACCCGGCGCCGCAGCCAAAAGCGCCTGCCGCCGCCCACATAGAGCTTGCTGCGTTCGAGTTCCCACTTGCCGTACTCCGAGTGTTCAACGAGCCGGCGCCGCGCCTCCGGCAAGGAATCATCAGGGCTGACCGTCAGTACGAGGTACTCGTACTGACGCAAATAATCCCGCTCCCGCTGGACCGAGCTGGTGAGAAATTGTTCCTTCATTTGCTCTCCATTTTCGTCCTTTTCCGGCTAACGTGAAGTCATGAGCATCGATCCGCGTGTCGCGCTTTCGTCCCTGACCACCGCTTTGGAAGAACACCTTATAGCAGCATCGAACCGCCGCGGGGACGGTGATCCCTCCGTTGAGGCAGCGTTTTTCGCAGTTGCCGATGCCTTCGAAGTCTACGAGGACGCCCTCTACGAGGCCTACAACGAAGTAACGCCCCTGCAGGTCTTTGACGACGAGGACGATGAGGACGAAGAAGCCGACGTGGACGAGGACGAAGACCTGGAAATCGTCGAGGAATAGCAACGCCGCCCGAACCGTCCCGGGACACGGGAAGTTCGGCAACAGAACCTAAGACACCGCGGAAACATCCTCCAGCGCGCGTGCAATCTGCGGCGGCAGGGGTGCCAGCTGGGAGTCGAGGATCTCCTTCAACTGCACCGGTGTCCGGGCGCCCACGATGGCCGTGGCAACGCCATGCTGTGACAGCAGCCAGGAGAGCGAAACATCCTGCGGAGTCCGGCCCAACCCGTTTGCAGCCATGCACACAGCATCCACGATCCGCGACGGCTTCTCCTCGAGATACGGCTCCACGTACCCGGCTTCGCTGACCGAGGCTCCCCGTGAACCGGCGGGGATGCTGCCACGGTACTTCCCCGTAAGCACCCCCCGGCCCAGAGGAGCCCACGCCATCAGGCCCAGGCCGGCATCCTCAGCTGCGGGGATCAGTTCCGCCTCCGTCGACCGGTTAAGGAACGAGTATTCTGCCTGGACAGCCACCAGCGGCACACCGCTCGTGGCGGCGGCCTTCGCCGCCTGCCAGCCCCGATAGTTCGAGATGCCCGCGTACCTGGCCCGGCCGGTGCGGACGGCAAACTCCAGCGCCGCCAGGGTTTCGTCGAGGGGAACGTTGCCATCCCACATTTCGGCGAACCACAGGTCCACGTAGTCAGTGCCCAGACGGGCCAGGCTTGCATCCAGCCCGGTGAGCATCGCATTGCGTGAGGCGTCCACCGCACGCCGGCCATCCGGCGTCGTCATCCCCGCTTTCGTGGAGATGGAAATCTCCGTGCGGGCCACCACATCACCCAGGAGCGAGCCAAGGATCGCCTCCGAGCCGCCGCCCGCGTAGGACGCCGATGTGTCCACGTGCCGGCCGCCGGCATCAAGGAACGTCCGCAGCAACTCCGACGCGTCCTGTTCGTCAGTGTCGCCACCCCAGGAGCGGGTGCCAAGGGAGAGGGCGGAAACTCGCAATCCACTGTTGCCGACGTAACGCTGCTGCATAGCAGCAAGCTTACGGCCAGGAGCGGCGCTGCCATGCCGTAGGGTCTTAGCGTGAACTGGTTTGAAGCGGCCCTGCTGGGCCTAGTGCAGGGACTGACCGAATTTCTACCGATTTCATCAAGCGCACACCTGCGGATCGTGGGCGAATTCCTCCCCAACGCAGAGGACCCGGGGGCAGCCTTCACGGCCATTACCCAGCTCGGTACGGAGACCGCCGTCCTGATCTTCTTTTGGCGTGACATCGTCCGCATTGTCAAGGCCTGGGCGGGCTCCCTCACCGGGCGCATGCCCCGACAGGACCCTGACGCCCGGATGGGCTGGCTGGTGATTCTGGGCAGCCTGCCCATCATCGTTCTGGGGCTCCTCTTCCAGGACCAGATCGAGTCCGTACTCCGCAGCATGTGGATCGTGGCCACCATGCTGATCGTCTTCGGCCTCATCCTTGCCGTAGCAGACGCAATTGGCGCCCAAAAGCGGGACCTTGCCCACCTGACCTACAAGCACGGCATGCTGTACGGCCTGGCGCAGGCCCTGGCCCTCATTCCCGGCGTCTCCCGCTCCGGCGGGACGATCACCGCGGGCCTGCTGATGGGCTATACCCGTGAGGCCGCGGCACGGTACTCCTTCCTGCTCGCCATCCCCGCAGTGTTCGGCAGCGGGCTGTACCAGCTCTACAAGGTGGTCACCAAGGAAGGGATCTCCGGCCCGTTCGGCCTGCCGGAGACCGCGCTTGCCACCGTGATCGCCCTGCTGGTGGGCTACGTCATCATCGGATGGTTCCTGAAGTTCGTTTCCACGCGCAGCTACCGGCTCTTTGTCTGGTACCGGATCTTCCTCGGACTCGCCCTGTACCTCCTGCTCGGTTTCGGCGTCATCAGCGCCTAGGACTAGGCTTGGCATGTGAAATCCTGGACTTCCCGCCCTGTGCCTGCCCTGCCCGGAAACATCCCCGCCATCCGGCTGTTCGATACCGCGGCGGGCCGCGAAGTGGCCCTGGAACGGGAGGCCAGGCCTTCCATGTACGTCTGCGGCATCACCCCCTACGACGCAACCCACATGGGGCACGCTGCCAGCTATGTCGCCTTTGACCTCCTGAACCGTGCCTGGCGCGACGCCGGCAGCGAGGTCTCCTACGTACAGAACGTCACTGACGTGGATGACCCCCTGCTCGAACGGGCCACCGCCACCGGCGTCGACTGGCGGCAGCTCGCCGCAGAGCAGGTGGAACTCTTCCAGACCGACATGGAGGCGCTGAACGTCCTGGCGCCGGACAACTACGTTGGCGCCGTGGAATCCATTAACCTGATCGTCCCCGAGGTGGAACGCCTGGTGAGCATGGGGCTGGCATACCGCGTGGCCGGCACCAACGGCGAACCTGACGGGGACGTCTATTACGACGTCGAAGCCGCCGGCAAGCAGTCAACGGCACCCGATGCCTGGGCACTGGGATCCATTTCCCACCTTGGCGAAAGCGCCATGCTGGAGCTCTTCGCCGAGCGCGGCGGGGATCCGGGCCGTGCCGGAAAGCGGCAGGCCCTCGACCCGTTGCTCTGGCGGGTGGAACGCGAGGGCGAGCCGAGCTGGCCCGGTGGAAGCCTGGGACCGGGACGGCCCGGCTGGCACATTGAGTGCACCGTGATCGCGCAGAAGTACCTGCCTGCGCCCTTCACCGTGCAGGGCGGCGGATCGGACCTGATCTTCCCGCACCACGAAATGGGCGCCGGCCACGCGTACTCCCTGGCCGGCGTGCCCCTGGCCAAGCACTACGCCCACGCGGGCATGGTGGGCCTTGACGGCGAAAAAATGAGCAAGTCCAAAGGCAACCTGGTGCTGGTCTCCAGGCTCCGCGCAGCCGGCGAGGACCCTGCAGCAATACGCCTGGCGATCCTGGCCCACCACTACCGCTCCGATTGGTCTTGGACCGACGAAGGCTTCAATGCCGCCAAGGCCGACCTGGCGGCGTGGCGGAAAGCACTTGACCATGCTCCCGAGGGCTCGGGCCAGCAGTTGCTGGCCGAGATGCGGGAGGCGCTGGCAGCAGACCTGAATGCGCCCGCAGCGGTGGCCGCGGTCTCGCGCTGGGCACGGACTGCCAACGACGCCGGTGCTGCCGCCAGCCCCGCTGACGGGGCACTGGTAAAGGACGCGGTGGACGCCCTCCTGGGCATCCGGCTCTAAGGCGTCCACACCTCACGGCAAACACGAAGGGCCCGGCCGGGATTGCTCCCGGCCGGGCCCTTCGTGTTAAGGCATGTCAGTACGTCAACGTCAGGGCCGGTCCTGGCCCCGCCGCTTCAGGTACCGCTCAAATTCACGGGCAATGGACTCGCCACTGGCTTCAGGGAGGTCGGCAGTGTCCTTGGCTTCCTCCAACTGCCGCACGTAGGCAGCGATCTCCGGGTCTTCGGTAGCGAGTTCGTCCACGCCGCGCTCCCACGCATCCGCTTCCTCCGCCAGCTCGTGGGTGTCCAGCGGCACCTGCAGCAGCTCCTCGATGCGGTGCAGGAGGGCAAGCTGCGCTTTGGGGGAGGGCGCCTGGGCCACATAATGCGGCACGGCGGCCCACAAGGACACGGTAGGCAGTCCCGCCAGGAGGGCCACCTCTGAAAGGACGCCCACAATCCCAACGGGGCCCTCATACTGGGAGGCCTCCAGGTTCATGCGCTCACGCAGCGGAGCGTCATCCGAGGACGTGCTCACCGGAATCGGGCGGCTGTGCGGAACATCCGCCAGCAGCGCACCCACCAGCACCACATAGTCGACGTTCAGCGCCTCGGCATGGACCAGCAGCTCTGCCGTGTAGGCCCTCCACTTATAGGACGGCTCCGTCCCCTGCACAAAGATGACATCCACATTGGAGTTGGGCGCACTCGCCTTGTAGATCCTGGTGGAAGGCCATTTGATCTTGCGCTCACCGGCAGCATTCCTGCGCACCGTCGGCCGCGTGAACTGGAAGTCGTAGTACTCGTCAGCATCGATGGAAGCGACTTTCTTGCCGCCCCACAGTTTGTTCAGGTAGCGCAGCGAATCGCTGGCCGCTTCTCCGGCATCGTTCCACCCCTCAAAGGCGGCAAGCATCACTGTTACGCGCTGTCCGTCAGCCACTGGCTGCAGGAACCGTTCCCGCTCGGGTCCGGCACCCTGTTCGGCGGTGTCTCCCTCGAAGCTATTCATTTCTTCACCCTACGTCCAAGGTGGTTGCCCGCGCATGGAATGAAGCGCCGCAAATCCCCTGAATCCCGTCCAAAGCGGGCCCGGTCCTTGGCATATTCGCCAAGGGCGTAGCCCACAGCCTCCGCCCAGCCATGCCCCGTAGACTGGCGTTATGCCAATTCCTGCCACCAGTTCCCCGCTCAAAGCCGTCCTGTGGGACATGGACGGGACCATTGTGGACACCGAGCCCTACTGGATTGCCGCGGAGCATGGGCTGGTGGAGGCACACGGCGGAACGTGGAGCCATGACCAGGCAATGCAGCTGGTTGGCCAGTCACTGACATTCTCCGCGGGCCTGCTCCAGCAGGCCGGCGTCGAATTGGAAATCCGCGAAATCATCGACACCCTGACTGCCCAGGTCATCAGCAGCGTCCAGCAGGAAGTGCCGTGGCGCCCTGGCGCCCGCGAACTCCTCGAGGAACTGCACCTCGCCGGCGTGCGCTGCGCCCTGGTCACCATGTCCGAGGGCCCACTGGCCCGCGAGGTGGTAGCGAACCTTCCCCGGCCGTACTTCGACGTAGTGGTCACCGGCGACACCGTGAGCCAGGGCAAGCCGCACCCGGAGGCGTACCTGACCGCCGTCGAGCTCCTGCAGGAGAACGATCCCGACCTCGGAATCCACCACTGCGTAGCCCTCGAAGACTCCGTACCGGGCGTGGCTGCGGCCGTAGCCTCCGGCGTCGCCACGGTTGCCGTGCCGCACATTGTCCCGCTGCCTGAGCACCACAGCTACGAGCTCTGGGACACCCTTTCCGGCCGGACACTGGTGGAGCTGGAAGCACTGCTCCTGCAGGCCGGCGCCACCAATGCGGCCGCCTCCCAAGGTGGTCCACGTGGCTGACCCCGGCGCCGGACAAAGCCCTGCACCGGGCACTCCGGCGCGCCGCGAAGGCATCCCGCTGGGCCGCATCGCCGGCGTCCCCATTGTCCTTGCGTACTCGTGGTTCGTGATCGCGGCCTTCACCGTGATCGTGTACGGGCCGGTTCTGGCGCGGAACAACCCCATGCTGGGCGTAAGCGCCTACCTCGTGGCCTTTGCCTACGCCGTCCTGCTCCTCATCTCGGTCCTCGTCCACGAGCTCGCCCACGCGCTGACGGCGAAAATCTACGGCTGGCCCACCCAGAAGATCGTCCTGAACCTTTGGGGCGGCCATACCCAGTTCGAAAGCTTCACCTCGTCACCGGGACGATCTGTTCTGGTTGCGCTGGCGGGCCCGGCCGCCAACTTCGTCCTGGCCGGCGGAGCCTGGCTGCTGCTCGGCACCAACAGCCTGGGAAGTGTCGCCGAAATCCTCACGAACATCTTCATGTGGGCCAATTTCCTCATCGGTGTCTTCAACGTCCTGCCCGGCCTGCCGCTGGACGGCGGCCGGCTGGTCGAATCCATCGTCTGGAAGGCCACCGGCAGCCAGGCGAAGGGAACCGTGGCGGCCGGCTGGGGCGGCCGGATCATCGTCCTCGCCATTGCCTACTGGTTCCTCCTGCGTCCGTTCCTCGCCGGTGACCAGCCGGACTTCAGCCTGCTGATGATCACCATCCTGGTGGGCGGATTCCTGTGGATGGGCGCGTCGGCGTCCATCCAGCAGGGCACCCTGCGGGGGCGGCTGCCGCTGGTCAGCGCCGCAGCCTTGGCGACCCCGGCGGCCGGCGTTCCCTCCACCGGTACCGTCCGGGACGCCCTCCGCCTGGCAGCAGCGGGGACGAAGTCCGTGGTGGTTTGCGGACCGGACGGACGGCCGCAGGGCGTGGTGGACCCGGGAGCACTTGCCTCGGTGCCCGGTGCTGCGGCGGATACCACGCCCGTCACCGCCATTTCATTCCCCCTGGCTGCCGGAGCCTACATTCCGGAGTGGTCCAAAGGGCAGGAGCTGATCCAGTTCCTTTCCCAGCTTGAGGGACGTCATTACGCTGTTGTGGACCACAACGGAACGGTCACCGGACTGCTGACTCAGGAGGCTGTCCTCGCAGCCATCACCGGAAAGCGCCCGCGCAACGATAGGCACCCGCAAGGCCAGACCCGGTAGAGTTACCTGCCGGTCGTGCATTGCCGCGGAAGCCACAGCGTCCCCAGGGACCAGCAGAGCCGCGGCACAACAGGTTTACAGGAGCGAGGAACAATCATGAGCAGCGAAACTGCCGTCAACGACGCCAAGGGAGCAGCGCAAGCCGGTGCTGCCGCCAGCGGCTCGCAGCCGGTGGGCGCTGCCCGTCGCCGGGGCCCTTTCCGGGAGGGCGAACGCGTCCAGCTCACGGACGAACGTGGCCGCATGAACACCATCACGCTGGAACGCGGCGGCGCCTTCCACACCCATCGCGGTTTCCTGAACCACGACGAAATCATCGGCAAGGTTGACGGCTCGGTCGTGGTGAACAACGTGGGCCAGCAGTACCAGACCCTCCGGCCCCTGCTGTCCGACTTCGTGCTCTCCATGCCGCGCGGTGCCGCCGTCGTCTATCCCAAGGACGCCGGCCAGATTGTCACCATGGCGGATATCTTCCCCGGCGCACGCGTAGTGGAAGCCGGCGTGGGCTCCGGTGCCCTGTCCATTTCCCTGCTCCGCGCGGTGGGGGACAACGGCTACCTGCACTCCTTTGAGCGGCGTGAAGAGTTCGCTGACATCGCCCGCGGCAACGTTGAAACCATCTTCGGCGGCCCGCACCCCGCCTGGCAGATTTCCCTTGGCGACTTCCAGGAGGAAGTGGTCAAGGCCGAGGAACCGGGCTCCGTGGACCGCGTCGTCCTGGACATGCTGGCACCCTGGGAGTGCCTCGACGCCGTCGCCACGGTGCTTGCCCCCGGCGGTGTCTGGATCAACTATGTCGCCACGGTCACCCAGCTCTCCCGTACCGCGGAGGCCATCCGCGCCGACGGCCGGTTCACCGAGCCCGATGCGTGGGAGTCGATGGTCCGCGGCTGGCACCTTGAAGGCCTCGCCGTGCGGCCGGACCACCGCATGGTGGCCCACACAGGATTCCTGCTGGTCACCCGGCGGCTCGCAGACGGCGTCACCGGCATCTCGGTCAAGCGCCGTCCGTCAAAGACCGAGTTCAACGAAGAGGACGTGAACGCCTGGACTCCCGGCGCGGTGGGGGAGCGGGCGGTGTCGGACAAGAAACTCCGGCGCGCCGCCCGGGACGCCATCGCCGGAACCAATGTGGTCGACAACCCCGAGGTCACGAACTAGTCCACATTTCGGGAGTCTCCATCCCTACCTGCCCTCTTGGGACTAATGTCTTAAGAGAAGCGCAGGAAGGGGCTGATACATCATGGAGACACCAAACCAGGACTCCGGACGTACACCGGCAGAGCAGTCTGCCGCCAACGACCTCTCGGTTGCTGACCGCCAGGTCAACATACTTCGGGACAAGCTCAGGCACATCGACCGCCAGTTGGCAGCGGCAACGCAGAACAACTCCAAGCTGGTCAGCATGCTTGAAACCGCGAAGGCTGAGATCCTCCGGCTGAAAAATGCCCTGGACCAGGAAGGGCAGCCGCCCTACAGCTTCGGCACCATCCTCCAGATCAACCCGAAACGGCAGCCGGCGCCGGGCAACAGCGGCCAGGCCGCCACCGAGGAGTCGGTGGACATCTTCAACGCGGGCCGGAAGATGCGCGTGGGCATCAGCCCGCTGGTGAACATCAACCAGCTTGCCGTGGGCCAGGAAGTGCTGCTGAACGAAGCCCTCCTGATCGTCGCGGGCCTGGGCTACGAGCGCGCCGGTGAACTGGCCACCCTGAAGGAAATGCTGGGGCGTGACCGCGCCCTGGTGGTGGGCCGCGCGGACGAAGAACGCGTGGTGCGGCTTTCCGGTGCCCTCCTGTCCGAGAAGCTCCGGGTTGGCGATGCCCTGTCCGTGGATTCGCGGACGGGGTACGCGCTGGAGAAGGTGCCCCGCTCAGAGGTGGAGAACCTGGTCCTTGAGGAAGTTCCGGACATCACCTATGAGGACATCGGTGGCCTAGGCCCCCAGATCGAGCAGATCCGCGACGCCGTGGAACTGCCGTTCCTGCACCCGGACCTTTACCGGGAGCATGGGCTCAAAGCGCCCAAGGGCATCCTCCTGTACGGCCCTCCAGGCTGCGGCAAGACCCTCATTGCCAAGGCGGTTGCCAACTCCCTCGCTGCCCGCGCCGCGGAGCGCTCCGGGAACGTGGACCTGAAGAGCTACTTCCTCAACATCAAGGGACCCGAGCTCCTGGACAAGTACGTCGGTGAAACGGAGCGGCACATCCGCCTGATCTTCTCCCGCGCCCGGGAAAAAGCATCCGATGGCAGCCCTGTTGTGGTGTTCTTCGACGAAATGGACTCACTGTTCCGCACCCGCGGCACCGGCATTTCGTCCGACGTCGAAACCACCATCGTGCCCCAGCTCCTTAGTGAGATTGACGGTGTGGAACGCCTGGACAACGTGATCGTCATCGGCGCTTCCAACCGCGAGGACATGATCGACCCCGCCATCCTCCGTCCGGGACGGCTGGACGTGAAGGTCAAGATCCAGCGGCCCGACGCGGAAGCCGCGGCAGATATTTTCAACAAATACATCACGCCGGACCTGCCGTTCCACGAATCGGATCTCGCCGAACACAACGGTGACGTCCAGGCCACCGTGGACGCCATGGTCCAGCGCACCGTGGAAGCCATGTACTCCACGGATAAGTCCAATGAGTTCCTGGAGGTCACCTACGCCAACGGTGACACCGAGATGCTGTACTTCAAGGACTTCAACTCCGGCGCCGTGGTGCAGAACGTGGTGGACCGGGCCAAGAAGTACGCCATCAAGGACCTGCTGACCTCGCACCAGAAGGGGCTCCGGATCGAGCACCTGCTGCGCGCCGTGGTGGACGAGTTCCGTGAGCACGAAGACATGCCCAACACCACCAACCCTGACGACTGGGCACGCATCTCCGGTAAGAAGGGTGAACGGATCACCTACATCCGGACCATTGTGCAGGGCAAAGCCGGCCAGGAGCCCGGCAAGTCCATCGAAACCATGCCCACCACAGGACAGTATCTGTGACGGGTTCACAGGGAACAGCCGGCGGGGAAGCCCTTCCCGCCGGCGGGGCCATGCGGGTCATGGGCGCCGAAACCGAATACGGCATCCACGCTCCGTCCGCCCCCTCCGCCAACGCCACGATGATGAGCGCCCGCGTGGTCCAGGCGTACGCCCAGGTCACCCGCCAGCGGGCGGCCGGCGGAGCGGAGACCCGGTGGGACTACACGGATGAGGAGCCGCTGCACGATGCCCGGGGCTGGACCGTGGACCGCGGTACCGCCCATCCCAGCCAGCTGACTGACCAGCCGCCGGTGCTCGACGCCGAGGCGGTGGCCCTGGCGTACGGCCGAGAGGAGCTGGAGCTCGACGGGCAGGACGAATCGGGGACCCTCCTCATGAACATGGTCCTCGGCAATGGTGCTCGGCTGTATGTCGACCACGCCCATCCCGAGTACTCGAGCCCGGAGGTCACCAATCCCCGTGACGCCGTGGCCTGGGACGCTGCCGGCGACCTGGTGGGTCTCGCCGCCGTGCGCCGGCTGGCCGCGGATCCGGCGCTGCCGCCGGTCAACCTTTACAAAAACAACACGGACAACAAATCCGTGTCGTACGGTTCACACGAGAACTACCTGATGCCCAGGTCAGTACCGTTCGGAGACATCGTGCGGGGGCTGACACCGTTCTTCATCAGCCGCCAGGTGGTGTGCGGGGCCGGCCGGTTGGGAATAGGCCAGGACAGTTCCACCCCCGGCTTCCAGATCAGCCAGCGGGCTGACTTCTTTGAGGCCGAAGTGGGCCTGGAAACCACCATCCGCAGGCCCATCATCAACACCAGGGACGAGCCCCACGCCACAGCCGACAAATACCGGCGCCTGCACGTGATCATCGGGGACGCAAACCTCAGCCAGGTGTCCAATTACCTCAAATTCGGCACTACCGCCCTGGTCCTCAGCCTCATCGAGGCTGGACTCGCTCCCAAAATCGAGGTTTACGAGCCCGTCGCAGCGCTCAAGACGGTCAGCCACGACACCTCGCTGTCCGCCAGGCTTCGCCTGCTGGACGGCAGGCGCGTCACGGCCCTGGACCTTCAGTGGATGTACCACGAAGCCGCAGCAAAGCTCGCCCAGGACACCGGAGTGGGTGACGCCGTGGACGGCGACGGACATACCCATGAGGTCCTGGAACGGTGGGCGTCGGTTCTGACCCAGCTCGACAGCGACAGGGCGGCCGCCGCCACCTCGGTGGAGTGGCTGGCCAAACTCTCCCTGTTGGACGGCTACCGCCAGCGCGACGGACTGGAGTGGAGCGACGCCCGGCTGGGCCTGGTTGACCTCCAGTGGGCTGACATCAGGCCCGAAAAGGGCCTCTACTACCGGCTCCTGTCCCGGAACCGGATGCAGCGAGTGGTTGATGATTCCGCCATTGCCGCTGCCGTCGCGGAGCCTCCCGCCGATACCCGGGCGTTCTTCCGGGGAAAGTGCATCAGCAGCTTTGGCAAGGACGTTGTGGGGGCCAGCTGGGACTCGGTCATCTTCGACGTGCCCGGCTACGGGAGGCTTCAGCGCGTGCCCACCAGGGAGCCACTGAGGGGAACCAAAGCACTGACCGGAGCGTTGTTCGAGCGCTACCGGGAAGCGGGACCGTTCCTCGGCGAGCTGTTGGGACACAACAGCACTCCGCCTGCGGCGTAAACCGCGCCGGAACGCCCGTCCCGTGGCAGGATGGGCATATCGGAGGATCCGCCGGATCCACCGACGGAAGAAGGAGGGAAACCAATGGCAGGCCAGGAGCAGCAGCAGCCTCAGTCACGTGACAGCCAGGTCGACGAAGACATCCCCGAGGCACCCCCGGCACCGCCCGAGGCGCAGGCCTCGGCATCGACCGAAGGCGTGGACGACCTTCTCGACGAGATCGACGGTGTCCTGGAATCCAACGCCGAGGAATTCGTCCGGGCATTCGTCCAAAAGGGCGGCCAATAACCCGGACGGCTGGGTGGCGGAAGCCGCGGACGGCCGGGATCTGTACCGACGTTGAAGTACCACGTTCAAGGAGTGATGAGTGCAGGAATCAACCGCCAACCAGGTAGCCGCCAACGCCACCTCGTCCTTTACCGAGCACCTGCAGCGGGACCGGCCTGAGCTACTGCCTTTCAGCCGGTCCCTCCAGGGTGGTGCGTCGGTGGCTGCCCCGGTCCAGGTTCCCCATGCCACCACCATCGTTGCCATGAGCTACGGCGGCGGTGTCCTGATGGCGGGGGACCGGCGGGCAACCATGGGGAACGTCATTGCGAGCAGGCACATCGAGAAGGTCTTCCCGGCTGACCACTTCTCTGTCCTTGGCATTGCCGGAACAGCCGGCATAGCAATTGACCTGACCCGGCTTTTCCAGGTTGAACTTGAGCACTACGAAAAGATAGAAGGAACCCAGCTCAGCCTTGAAGGCAAGGCCAACCGGCTGGGTGCCATGATCAGGGGCAACCTTCCCTTGGCCCTGCAGGGCCTTGCAGTGGTGCCCCTGTTCGCCGGTTTCGACACCAGCGCAGGCGTTGGCCGGCTGTTTTCCTATGACGTCACCGGCGGCAGGTACGAGGAACACGAACACCACACCGTCGGCTCCGGATCCGTCTTCGCGCGCGGTGCACTGAAGAAGCTTTGGCGGCCCAACCTCACGGCCGAGCAGGCCCTTTCCGTTGCGGTCGAATCACTGTATGACGCTGCCGACGACGATTCCGCCACGGGCGGCCCCGACACGGTCCGGCAGTTGTGGCCGGTGGTCTACACGGTGGACAGGACAGGGGCCCGGCGGGTGCCCGAGCCGGAACTCGCGGCTGCGTCGCGCGGCGTAATCGAAGCACGCACCATCGCCGGACGGGAGGCCTGAGATGACCCAGCAGTTTTATGTCTCACCCGAACAACTGATGAAGGACCGCGCGGATTTCGCGCGGAAAGGCATCGCTCGCGGCCGCTCAGTGGTTGTCATCAGCTGCGCCGACGGCATCGCCCTCGTAGCCGAGAACCCTTCGCCGTCCCTGCACAAGATCGGCGAGATCTACGACAAAATCGCGTTCGCCGCCGTCGGCAAGTACAACGAATTCGAGAGCCTCCGCCAGGCCGGCGTCCGCTACGCCGACGTCCGCGGATACTCGTACGACCGCGAGGACGTGACCGCCCGTGGCCTGGCCAGTGTGTACGCCCAAAGCCTGGGGGCTGTCTTCACCGCCGAGCAGAAGCCCTTCGAAGTGGAACTCGCGGTTGCCGAAGTAGGTTCCTCGCAGGCCGAAGACCACCTCTACCGGCTGACGTTCGACGGCTCGATCGCCGACGAGCATAGCTTTGTCGTCATGGGTGGACAGGCTGAGAAAGTGTCATCGGCTATCGACGCAGGATGGCAGGCCTCGCTGGGCTTCGCCGACGCTGTCCGGCTGGCACTCAAGGGACTGACGCCCGTCAAGGAGGGCGAGCAGCCCGCGGCGCCGTTGCCGCCAGGTGCCTTGGAAGTGGCCGTCCTGGACCGGCTTTCCGAAAGCTCCCGCGGCACCCGGCGTGCCTTCCGCAGGCTGAACGACGCGGACATCACAGCACTGCTGGCCTAGGAGGACCACATGGACAAGAGAATCTTCGGCATCGAAACCGAGTTTGGGATCTCCTACTCGAGCCCGGACTCGAGGCCTCTTGCCCCGGAGGAGGTGGCGCGGTACCTGTTCCGGAAGGTGGTCAGCTGGGGGCGTTCCTCCAATGTGTTCCTCACCAACGGTTCCCGGCTGTACCTCGACGTCGGCTCCCACCCCGAGTACGCCACGGCGGAGTGCGACGACCTTGCGCAGCTGATCGCCCACGACCGTGCCGGCGAACTCATCCTCGACGATCTGGTGGACGAGGCCCAGGCGCGCCTTGCCGCTGAAGGCTTCAACGGCACCGTGTACCTGTTCAAGAACAACACCGATTCCGCGGGCAACTCGTACGGCAGCCATGAGAACTACTTGATTCCGCGCCGCGGGGAATTTTCCCGCCTGGCCGAAATCCTGATTCCGTTCCTGGTCACCCGGCAACTCATCGCCGGCGCAGGAAAAATCCTGAAGACGCCCCACGGCGCCACCTATGCCTTTTCCCAGCGGGCCGACCACATCTGGGAAGGCGTCTCTTCCGCCACCACCCGTTCCCGGCCCATCATCAACACCCGGGACGAGCCGCATGCCGACGCCGAGTTCTACCGGCGGCTGCATGTCATCGTGGGGGACTCGAACATGTCCGAGGCCACTGCGCTGATGAAGGTCGGCACCGTGGACCTGGTCCTCCGGATGATCGAGGCCGGGGTGATCATGCGGGACATGCGGATGGAAAACCCCATCCGCAGCATCCGGGAAATCTCCCATGACCTCAGCGGCCGCGCGCTGGTCCGCCTGGCCAACGGACGGCAGCTCACCGCACTTGAAATCCAGCAGGAGTACCTGACCAAGGTGACCGCCTTCGTCAAGGAGCATGGCGCCCACAACCCGCACGTTTCCGTGATCCTGGATCTGTGGGAACGGACGCTCCATGCGATCGAATCCGGCGATACCCGGGGGATCGACACTGAAATCGACTGGGCCATTAAGAAGAAACTGATGGACAACTACCGCGAACGCCACGGCCTGGGCCTGGAGGCACCGCGGATCGCCCAGCTTGATCTGACCTACCACGACATTTCGCGCAGCCGGGGGCTTTTCTATCTCCTGCAGTCCCGGGGTGCGGTGCGCCGGATTGTCGACGACACCGTTATCAAGGGTGCGGTGGACGCGCCGCCACAGACCACCCGCGCCAAACTGCGCGGTGACTTTGTCCGGCGGGCGCAGGAACTGGGGCGGGACTACACCGTGGACTGGGTACACCTGAAACTCAACGACCGCGCCCACCAGACAATACTGTGCAAGGACCCCTTCCGCAGCGTCGACGAGCGGGTGGATGCGCTGCTGGACTCTATGGGCTGACGTCCAGCTTCAGGGTCTATTCTGGATAAGGTCCCTTTTAAGGGGGCCTTCCACGGCACTGTCCGCCGCCTGGCGGAAAGCCGTCTCCACCCTGCCCCGACGAAAGTTTTACTACGTGCGCCGACTACTAGCAATCCTCCTTCCCGGCCTGCTGCTCCTGACCGCCTGCGGAGGTACAGCCCCGCAGCCCGAGCCGAGCAGCCAGTCCGCCGGGGAGACTGCAAAGTTCGACTCCCTCAAGCTGACCGACAACGGGGACAAGAAGGCCCCGGGTGTGGATTTTGACAAGCCCCTGGCCGTTTCCCAGCCGACCATCAAAGTGGTCTCCGAAGGCAGCGGCGACGCCGTCAAGGCAAACCAGGTAGCCAAGATCTCCATCCTGGCCCTGAACGGTACGGACGGTTCCCAGCTGGAGGATACCTTCCCCAATGAGCCTGAAAGCCTTGAGCTGAACGATGAGCTCAAAACCGGCAGCGCCGTCATCTACAACGCTTTTGTGGGCGCAAAAGTAGGATCCAGCCTGGCCCTGGCCGTCCCCGGCCAGCAGAGCGGACCTTCGGCCAGCCCCAGCCCCTCCGACGGGGCCAGCCCCAGCCCCAGTGCCGCAGCCGCACCCACGCAGCTGCTGATCATCAAGCTACTTTCCGCCTCGGACCCCACTCCCGTCCTGGACAAGCCGCAGGGCGACGCTGTGACGCCGCCGGCCGGCCTGCCGACCGTGACGGAAAAAGACGGCGTACCTGAAATCAACGTTGCAGGTGCGCCCGCCCCCACGGCACTCGTGTCGCAGGACCTGATCAAGGGCACGGGCGCCACCGTCAAGGGATCCGACACGCTGACTGTGAACTACGTTGGCGTCAACCTCTCCGACGGCACCAAGTTCGATTCCAGCTTCGACCGCGGCCAGCCCGCCACCTTCCCACTCTCGGGCGTCATCAAGGGCTGGACCCAGGGCCTCGCGGGTAAGACCGTGGGCTCCCGCGTCCTGCTGGTCATCCCCAAGGACCTGGCCTACGGAGACGCCGGCCAGGGCCAGGCGAAGGGCGACCTGGTCTTCGTAGTGGACATCCTCGGGGTCAAGTAGCAAGACTTACAGGGACGCCGCGTTCTTCGCGGCACCCATCACCACTCACTCAATAGGAGCAAGCATGTCGTTTGGACAGCGGGAATTCGACCGCCAGAAGCCCGAGATCGACTTCCCGGAAGGCGACGTCCCCACGGAACTCGTCATCACGGACCTCATCGAGGGTGACGGCAAGGAAGCCAAGGCAGGGGACACCGTCTCCACCCACTACGTCGGCGTTGCCTGGTCCACAGGCGAAGAATTCGACGCCTCCTGGGGCCGCGGCGCACCGCTGGACTTCCGGGTCGGCGTCGGCCAGGTCATCCAGGGCTGGGACCAGGGCCTCCTGGGCATGAAGGTCGGCGGCCGCCGCCGCCTGGAGATTCCCTCCGAGCTGGCCTACGGCTCGCGCGGTGCCGGCGGAGCCATTGCCCCCAACGAGGCACTGATCTTCGTCGTGGACCTCGTCGCCGTCCGCTGACGACGTCCGGGGACACAATTCAGGTACGCCGTCCCCAAATCAACGCAGTACCCAGGTAGTGCAACTGGAAGCGGGGGGGGGGGGGGGGGGGGGGGGGGGGGGGGGGGGGGGGGGGGGGGGGGGGGGGGGCGCGG